>JBBINC010000011.1:0-53107 GCA_037444085.1 Acidobacteriota bacterium
GCAGCGAGCACAGCAAGCAGCACTGTGCGCTGCGAAGCCATCCGACCTTCGGCCGCTGGCTGCGTACCGACGCTCGTGGCCGCCTCCTCGTCGACGAGCGGAAGGTGCACGAGGAGGAGCGGCTGGACGGGAAGTACATCCTGCGTACCTCGGACGACACCCTGTCCTCCGACGACGTGGTCCTGGGCTACAGACAACTCTACGAGGTGGAGGACGCCTTCGGGACGCTGAAGCAGACGCTGGAGCTGCGGCCGGTGTACCACCGCAAGGAGGCGCGGATCCGTGCGCACGTGCTGCTGTGTTGGCTCGCCCTGCTACTGATCCGGGTGGCGGAGGTGCGCACCTGTCGGACCTGGTCGCTCCTGCGCACCCTGCTGCAGCGCATCCGCTTGGCTCACTTCGTCGGCCCTCACGGGAGCTTCAGGCAGCGCTCGGAGCTGTCGCAGGGGCACAAAGGGCTGTACGCCGCGCTCGCCACCGTTGCTGGCCGAGGTTGCCCCGTCTCGCCCCGCTCAGAGCGGGAAGCCACAGCCTTCTCCGCCCCAAGCGGCCTAGTAACACGCGCAAATCGAGCTGAGTGATCGCAATCGTCTGTCGCAATTCATCTTCTGCGCCAAAGCAGATCTAGCAACTGGCGAACGCGGGCCCCACCTCGACACCATTCGCAACGGAGAGTACCCCCTGTACCGACCGCTCCTCCTCTACATTCGCGGTGAACCAACCGGTCCGGCGCGCTTCTTCCTGCAGTTCGTTCTCTCCGACGCTGGGCGGGCCATCGTCTCTGCCCCCGGCTTCGTTCCATTCGACGTCGAGGTGGCGCTCGGCGAGGCCACCAATGGCGCCGCGCAGTTTGTCTCGCCCGAACTGAACACGTACCGCGTCAACTTCCCCACCCGGGGCTCCGCCCTTACCTGAGGAGGCGCGCACCACCTTGCGCGCAGTGGCCGGAAGGTTGCGCGGGTGCGCCTACCGGGTCATCGTTGTGGGGCATGCCGACGCCCATGGGCCGACGGCAGCCAATCAACGTGTGGCCGCGGCGCGCGCCGCGGCGGCAGCGGCGCTCCTGCGCGAGTTGGGGATCTTGTCACGCCCCATCGCGGTCGAGCAGCCGGGCGCCGAGGAGCCGGCAGCCACCAACGAGACCCCCGGTGGCCGCGCCACCAACCGGCGCGTCGATCTCACACTCGTGCCTCACGCCAACCCCTCACCGAGCACTGCCACCACACCGGCAGCGAGGAGGAGCGCTGCACCCAGGCCGAGACGCACGCTGACCCCGAGACGGGGCATCCTGACGGCCCCCGTACCGAGGCCCACGAGGAGCACCATGTGGCTGGTGGCCAGACCAGCCGCCATGGCCACGAACAGCGCCAAGGGATCGCTCGCACGCCCCGAGGCGGCGACGACGACAGCCCCGACAGTCGCCCACCAGGTCCACAGCCCAGGAGTGCTCAAGGTAACGCCGAAACCAGCCGCCGCCAAGACTCCAGGTCGGCCCTGACATGCGCGAGAGCGCTCGCCCGAAGCCGGCCACAGCAACACGCCCCCGCCGCCGCCAGCGCCAGACTCATCGCTGCCCGGCGCGTCCCTTCGTCCTGGAAAACTTCCACGGGCAGGCGCGCGACGCCCGCGATCAGCACCGCCGTCACCGCGAGCTCTGCCACCAGTGCGCCGGCCAGAACAGCCGCCGCAGCCCGTACCCCCCGTTCATCCGCCGTCCGCACCGCGGCCAGCGTCAAAGCCCCGGGGGGCAAGCGCGACAGGGCGGTCACGCCCCACACTCCGATAAGGGTGGTCAGGGGCAGCGACGGCATGTCCGTCGGCGAATCACCGTGGCTCGGAGGCCGGGACGGTCTGGGGTAGGAGCGGCCGAGGAACTGCCACGGGTTGGAGGACTCGACGCTTTCCAGGAAGGTGCCGTTCGACCGCCGCGAGGGCGGCCTCGTTTCCTCTGCCCGGTAGCCGAGAGAGCGACCTCTTGAGCTCCGGGAGCTGGTCCAAGAAGTCCCGCAGGTCCGTTCCCTGCAGCCGATCGAACGGAACGGAACGCCCGGCGCCGCAGGCCTGCACGAAGTGGGCGTTGATCTCCTGCTCCATGTTGCCGCTTTCGGGAAGCGCCAGCACCGGCTTGCCCAGCGCTACCGCCTCGCCGACCACCTGGTTGCCAGCCGTGGTCACCAACGCCGCCGCCGACGCCAGGTCGGCGACAAAGCTCGCCTCGCTAATGGGTCGAAAGGTGAGCTTCCCCTCCGCAAGGCGAGAACCTGCCCCGTAGACCCGGACCTCCCGGCCGCTCGACGCCAGCACTTGCCGCAGGCGGGCCGGTGCACCCCGCCTGAGGTAGGCCACGAGGTGCTCACCCGCGGTCACGGCCGCGCGCTCCAGCTCGGGGCGCAGCAATACACCAACCTGCAGCACCGGCCGGGGAGAGGGTTTCACCGGCAGAGAGTAGAAGGATGAGACCACCGTAAGCTCTTGCCCGCTGTAGAAGGCGCGCACGAAGAGCGACATGAACCTGGCGGCGCGATACAGCCTGGCAGGCAGGCTGGAGAGGTCGCAGTCGACGAGAAAGCGCTGGTGGTCCAGGCTGATCAACGGCACTTTGAAGCGCCGGGCGGCGCGAGGCAGCAGCGGTTCGAAGTCCGTGATGACCAGATGCGGACGGCGCGAAGCCATGACCTCGCTGATCGCACCGATCATCGATTCGAGCCGCAGTAAGAAAGGGAGCGCCGCCGCCGCCGTACAGGCGAGACTCAGGCGCCCGCGGCGCCCATACCCGTGCCTTAGGCCCGGGATGCGCAGGACCTCGACCTCAGAGTCGCGATACGCCGCATGCAGCATGTCGAAAGCGTCGTGGGGCGCAAAGATCGTCACAGCGTGTTCCCGTCGCAGCATCTCCACCATGGTGCGCACGCGCGTGGCGTGCCCGCGTCCCTCGCCCGCAACCCCGTAACAGATCCTCGCCATGGGTCCTCCGCGGCCCAGACCTGTCGCCGCCGGTGCTCCACCTTGGGAAGGCTCCGTGAAGACGGTTCAAAATCGCCGCGAAGGCAAGGTGAAGCCTCGGTCACAGCGCCTTCACAGAGCGAGGCGAGAAAAGCGTGTGCGAATCGCTGGCCTTTTCGCATCGATCGTCGCCAACCGCCGGGGCGTTGTGCCGCGGCCATCGTGGTGCACGTATCTGGTAGCCATGCGCTGCAACGCCCGCTGTCGCATGTGTGACTCGTGGCGTCTGCCCGGAACGCCCGAAATGTCTCCCAGGAGGGATGCTGCTCGGGTGGACGCGTGTCCCGGGTGCTGGGCAGAGTGTGAGGTCATTCCCAACGCCATCTTCACCGGTGACATCGTGCGCGGGCTTGCCCCCGGGAGGATCTTCGCACCGTCTTCACACGCGCGATCCACCGTGTCACGCCAGGGAGACGATCTGCCATGTCGGCCCACCCCGAGTACCCCCCCAATCCACACCACATCGATCTCCGTCAGGCGGCCAGGGGTCCGCTGGGCGCGATCCTGGGCCTGAAGCGCCTGGCCACCATTTACGACCAGGTAGGCGAGCGAGACAACCCCGAGGCCTTTTTAGCGGAGCGCCCTGAGTCTGCTCCAGGTTCGCTGGTCGGTGAGTAGCAACGATCTTGCCCGCATCCCCAGCACGGGACCGCTGGTGGTGGTCGCCAATCACCCCTTCGGCGGTATCGAGGGGATGGTGTTGGCGCTTGTCCTGCGCGGCGCCCGGGGGGACGTCAGGATCCTCGCCAACGGCGCCCTCACGTCCCTGCCGGAGCTCGCCCCGGTGCTTATCCCCCTCGACCCGTTCGAGCGTCCCGCCTCCGTGGCCGCCAACGTGGGAGGCCTGCGCGCCGCGCTCGCCTGGCTGCGCCAGGGTGGCGCGCTGGCGACCTTCCCCTCCGGGGAAGTCGCGCACCTTTACCCCCACCGCCTCAAAGTCGACGAACCGCGCTGGCGAGAGACGGTGGTACGGCTCATCCGCCACACCCAGGCGAAGGTCTTGCCCGTGTTCTTTCACGGCACCAACGGCGCCGCTTTTCAGGTGCTGGGGCTGCTGCACCCGCTCCTGCGCACCGCTCTTCTTCCGCGGCAGCTTCTCAACAAGCGGGGCAGGACGATTCGCATGAGCATCGGCGAGCCCGTCGCCTCCTCCCAGCTCTGCCACGGCGATGACCGCGCGGTGACCACACAACTGCGAGAGCGCACGTTGCTCTTGGGTCAGCGGACGCCTTTCGTTCCCCGGCCCGGCACCAGGCGTACCCTGCCACTCGCCCCGGCGCAGCCGCCGGAGTTTCTGCGCGCCGAAGTGGAGCGCTTGCCGGCCGAGAATCGTCTCGCCTCGAGCGGCGAGTTCGCCGTGATGTGCGCCGAGGCGGCGCGCATCCCCCACCTGGTGAGGGAGATCGGGCTACGCCGCGAGGAGACGTTCCGCCTGGCCGGCGAGGGCACAGGCGGCGCGCTCGACCTTGACCAGTTTGACGCCAGCTATCTCCATCTTTTCATCTGGAACCACGACCGCCAGGAGCTGGTCGGCGCCTACCGCATGGGCCGAATCGACAGGCTGCTTGCCCGTGGGGACCTGTTCGCCCTCTACACCTCAACGCTCTTTCGCTACCGCGCCGAGCTGTTTTCCCGCCTGGGGCCAGCGCTGGAGTTGGGCCGCTCGTTCATTCGATCCGAGTACCAGCGGTCGTTCTCCGCCCTGCTGCTGCTGTGGAGGGGAATCGGCGAGTTCGTTGTCCGCCACCCCGACTATCGCTTCCTGCTCGGACCGGTCAGCATCAGCGCCGAGTATCAGCTGCTGTCTCGAACGGTGATGGCGAGTTTCCTGTGGCGGCACATGCGCCACCCCAGTCTGGCAGGGCTGGTCCGGCCGCGCCGACCGTTTCGAACTCCGTTCCGGCACCGGCACGCGGCGCGCGGACTGAGGAACCTCGAGGAGGTCAGCACCCTGGTCGCCCACCTCGAACCGGATCACAAGGGCGTCCCCGTCCTGCTGCGGCAATACCTCAAGCTGGGAGCGTGCGTGCTCGGTCTCAACGTCGACCCGGAGTTCTCCAACGTGCTCGACGCCCTCGTCCTGGTAGACCTGGCCCGCACCGAGCCGCGGGTCCTTGGCCGCTATCTGGGTGCCGCCGGGGCCGAGTCATTCCTCGCCTACCATTCGCCCGGCGGTGCGTCGCCCCGGGCGCTGGTGAGCTAGAACCCGTCGGAAAGGCGCGCCGGCTGCGGCTCGCCATGGTGTCCGGCGTCCTGCGCTGGCCTTCGCAAAGCATCCTCTCCGATAGGTTTCAAATACGCCTGCGAGCGTCTTGCTCGTCCGCCTTGCCTGGGGAGCGCCATCGCCAGCCTGGCTCTCGTCGACTCCCTCGAAGGGCTCCCAGGGACGGCGCCCCCTGCAACACGCGACAGAGTGGAGGGAAGACAGTGCACATCTTGACGTCCGGCGTACCGACGGCCAAGACCATCGGCCTGGTCGCCCACGACCACCGCAAGCACGATCTCATCGCTTGGGCCCGCTACAACCTCGAAACGCTGGCACAGCACCGCCTGCTTGCCACCGCGACGACCGGCGTGCTGCTCGAGAGGGAATTGGGACTCGATGTTCGCCGCCTCAAGAGCGGCCCGCTGGGTGGTGACCTGCAACTGGGCGCGCTCATCGCCGAAGGGGACATCGACCTGCTGGTCTTCTTCTGGGATCCCCTGGCACCGTTGCCCCACGATCCAGACGTCAAGGCGCTGCTGCGCATCTCGGTGGTGTGGAACCTCCCGGTGGCTTGCAATCGGGCAACCGCCGACTACCTCATCTCGTCGCCGCTTCTGGCTGCGCCGTACCGGCGAGAGCTGCCAGACTATGGCGACTGGGAGGAGCGGTTGGCTGTTCGGGTCGACGACAGGCAGAACCCGCGGGACCGAAACGGGTAGCGCGTCGCCCGGAGGATCACCGGCAGCGGCGAAGCATGACGATCGTGCGGTCGTCGGCGTAAGGAACGCCGCGGGTGAAGGCGTCCAGGTCGCGCTCGACGGCCGCCTGCAGTTCAGGCAGCGGGGCAGAGCGGTTGCTGCGGCAGACGGTTTCCAATCGAACGCCGCCGTACTCCACCTCGGCCGAATTGTTCGCCTCGGTGATGCCGTCCGTGTACAGCACCACGAGATCGCCGGGGGCCATGTCGACCTCGCCTCCCTGGTAGGAAGCGTTGGGCAGAAGTCCAAGCGGGACTCCAGTGGAACCCAGCCACTGCGCCTGCCCGGAGGCCCGCACCAGCAGCGCCGGGTTGTGGCCGGCGTTGGCGTAGCGGACCAGACCGGACGACCCATCCACGGCTGCCACGAAGGCTGTCGCGTATTTCTCCGGTGGGGTGCGCTGGAAGAGTCTACGCGACACCCGCTCGCACACCTCGTGCGGCGGCAGCCCATCCTCGATGGGGCCGGCCGCCAGCGCTTCAAGGGACGCGGTGAGCAGCGAAGCGGCGATTCCCTTACCCGACACGTCTGCCACCATGAGAACGGCTCCTCCTCCGCCGGGACGGGGCACAACAACGTAGTAGTCTCCCGACACGACGCGGGATGGCAGGTTGCCGGCGTGCACCTCCCAGCCGGGGAGGTCGGGTAGCGCTTCGGGCAGCAGGGCCACCTGGATGCGTCGCGCCAACGCCACCTCCGACTCCAGCCGCCGGCGCTCAGCCGCTTCCTCGGCGAGGGCAAGGTTGCGAATACGCATGGCCGCCACCGAGCCGAGCGTCACCATGAGTTGAGCGTCGTCCTCGCTGTACTGCCGCCAAGCCACCCTGGTCCCGAGAACGATCATCCCCACGGCCCCTTCCGGGTCCATGAGAGGCGCCGCCAGAATGGATCGGAGGCCCACGTTCATCAGGCTCGCCGCCTCCGAGAAGCGGGCATCGGTCTGAGCGTCGAGGACCAGCGCCGCGAGCCCGCGGTCGGCCACCTCGCGAACCAGCGAGCGCGATACCTGCAGCTCTGGCACCCCAGCACTGGTGACGCGGCTGGCGGCCCGCACAAACTCGCCACCCGGGCCCGTCTTGAGGAAGATCGCCGCCTGCTCGGGCTTGAGATGAGAAAAGGCGCGGTCGAGGATCAGTTCCAGGAGTTCGTCGCGGGCGATGGAGCGGGAGAGCGCCTGCTGAACCTCGTTGAGAAGGTTGAGCCTCTCCACGTGGCGGCGCAGGGTGGCGGCGTCGTCGCCTGCCTGTGTCCCGCCGCCGAGATCTGTGTCACCGAGCATCTCCGAGGCAGACAGGAACACCGTGTGCTGTCCAAGGTCGCGCTCCTCCGGCGCCAGGGCGACGGCTTGCCCGCCGATCTCCAGCACGGTGATCGTGCTGCCACCCAGGCCGAGGTGGTCTCCCTCCGCCAGCCGGCGCGCCCCATCGATGCGCTGGCCGTTGCAGGTGGTGCCGTTGCGCGAGAGAAGATCCTCGACGAACCAGGCGCCGTCGCGGCGAGTCAGGCGGGCGTGCTCGCGCGACAGGGCGCGATCAGGAAGGAGTAGGTGAGCGCGCGAGGAGCGGCCAATGATCACCTCGTCCTGATCGAACCGGCGCTCCACCGGGGCGCTGCCGACGAGGACGACGCGAAGCTTGATCATGAGGCGGGGAGTATGGCAGCGACGCTGCCAGGCGGCAAGCCCGGCGCCGTTCGGCGGCACGCCGGTTCCGCCCTCCGCCGGCAAGCGCTACCATCGCGCCGTGGAGCACGAGGGTCCGGATGGTCAGGCTCGGCGCGACGAGCTTCGCGGGGTCGTCGAGAGAGTCACCTACCACAATCAGGAGACCGGATTTTCTGTCCTGCGCGTGCGCGTACGCGGCAAGGGGGCACCGGTGACGGTCGTCGGCAGCGCCCCGGCCGTCGCCCCGGGCGAGCACCTGGAGGCGGCCGGTGAATGGGTCATCGACCCCAGGCACGGCCAGCAACTGCGCGCCCAGGTGCTCCGGCTGGCCTCGCCAACTTCAGCCCTCGGGATCGAGACATACCTTTCCTCGGGAGCGGTTCGCGGCGTCGGACCCCAGCTTGCCGGGCGCCTGGTGCGAGAGTTTGGTGCGAGGGTGTTCAAGGTCATCGAAAGGGAACCGGAGCGCCTCGAGGAGGTGGAGGGTATCGGCCCGAAACGGCGCGCCCGGCTGGAGGCGGCGTGGCGGGAGCAGCGGGTGGTGCACGAGATCATGCTTTTCCTCCACGAGCACGGGCTGGGCACCGCGCGCGCCTTTCGCATCTACAAGACCTACGGGGAGAACGCTATCGCCACCGTGCAGCGGGACCCCTATGCGCTGGCCCGCGACATTCGCGGTATCGGCTTCAAGACCGCTGATGCCCTGGCGCTGCGGCTGGGTCTCGACCCGCACTCCGACGAGCGCGCCCGCGCCGGCGTGGAGCACGTGTTGCTGGAGCTCACCGAACAGGGCCACTGCGCCTACCCGTGCCAAGACCTGGTCACACGCACCGCGCAGCTGCTGGACATTCCCGGCGCCATCGTCGAGCGCGCTGTCGAGCACGGGGTGGCGTCGCGCCGGCTGGTTGGTCATGATGACTCTGCCGGCCGCTCCCTCATCTACCTGGCCTGGCTCGACGAGGCGGAGGCGACCGTCGCCAACGCACTGGCGCGCCTGAGTGCCGGCGATCACCCCTGCCCGCCCATCGACGTGAGCAAGGCAGTGCCGTGGGTAGAACACCGCCTCGGCTTTCCCCTCGCCAGCGAGCAGCAGCAGGCTTTGGCCCTGGCTGCCAGCGCCAAGGTGATGATCATCACCGGCGGCCCGGGAGTGGGCAAGACGACGCTGGTCAATGCCATCGTGCAGGTGCTCGGCGCCAAGGGACTGCGTTTGGTGCTGGCCGCGCCCACCGGCCGCGCCGCCAAACGCCTGGCCGAAGCGAGCGGCAGGGAAGCCAAGACCATCCACCGCCTACTGGAGTTCGACCCGGCCACCGGCGGCTTCAAGCGTTCCCGCGACAATCCGCTCAAGGGCAACGTCTTCGTCATCGACGAGTGCTCGATGCTCGACCTGCCCCTCGCCGCCTCTCTGGTGCGCGCCATCCCGCCTGACGCCGCGCTCATCCTGGTGGGCGACGTGGACCAACTGCCACCGGTGGGGCCCGGCTGCGTGCTGCGCGACGCCATCGAATCGGGCGCCCTGCCGGTCTGCCGCCTCACCCACGTGTTTCGCCAGGCCGCCCGCAGCGCCATCATCACCAACGCGCACCGGGTCAACCGCGGCCTCTTGCCGGATCTTGGGCGACCTCGCGGTGGGCACCATGGGGAACGCGATTTCTTCTTCGTTCGGGTGGAGGATCCCAGCAAGGGGGTGGACCTCATCCTCCGGCTCGTGGGCGAGGCGATTCCCCGCCGCTTCCACCTTGACCCGATCCGCGAGATCCAGGTTCTCACCCCCATGCAGCGCGGCGAACTGGGGGCTCGCAATCTCAACCAGGCGCTGCAGGCAGCCTTGAATCCAGCGGCTGCGGGGATTTCCCGCTTCGGCTGGAACTACCGAGTGGGCGACCGCGTCATGCAAGTGGTCAACAACTACGACAAGGACGTCTTCAACGGCGATGTCGGCCACATCACCGGGGTCGACCAGCTCGAGCAGACCCTCTCGGTGCGCTTCGAGGAACGCACCGTGGACTACCACTTTGGCGAGCTTGACGAGCTGCAGTCGGCCTACGCGGTGACAATTCACAAGGCGCAGGGGAGCGAGTACCCGGCCGTCGTCGTGCCCGTACACGTGCAGCACTACGCCCTGTTGCAGCGCAACTTGCTCTACACCGCCATGACCCGCGGGCGGCGACTGGTGGTGCTGGTGGGCACGCCAAAAGCCGTGGCGATCGCCGTTCGCACCGTCGAGGCGCGCCGGCGTATCACCACCCTGACCGAGCGCCTCGCCGCTGCCGCCTGCGCCGAGAGGCGCTCCCGGGACCAGCCTCCCCTCGCCCTGGTCGGAGCGCCGGCCAGGAGCGGCGACCGCGACCGCTAATCCACATCCGCTGCCGAACGAGTGCCCCGCGCGGCGACTTCTCGCTCCAGCACCGCGACGCGGCGCTCGAGCTCGGCAAGGCGAACCTCGAGGGCGGGAGTCCGCCCCCGGGGAATGTCAAAAGCGACCAGCGGTGCCGCCTGCTCCTCGCCCACCAGGTGCGTCCAACGACCTTCTCGACGGCCGGGCTCACGGGGGAGTTCCGTCACCAGCGGCGCCTCCCCCGCCGCAAGCCCCCGCAGGACCTCCTCCACCGCTGCGGTGGTCGCGAACGCGGTCATGCGCTCGCAGCGGGATCGCAGCTCCCCGGGAGTCTGCGCGCCGCGCAGCAGGAGCACCGCCATCACCGCCTTGCGGGCACCATCCAGTTCCCAGCGCCGGTCAAGGGAATGCTCCCAGCGCTCCACACGCCCACCCTTGGCGCGCCAGACCAGCGCGTGCTCACGAAGTCGCTCGACAGCTGCCCGTACGTCGCTCTCGAGCAAGTGCATGACCGGCTCTCGACTCGACTTCTGGTTGCAGGCGGCAAGCAGCTGATTGAGCGTGAGGGGGTAGAGCTCGGGGGTGATCTGCTGCTTCTCCAGCAGGGAGCCAAGCACGCGTATTTCAATCACGTCCAGGGGCCGAGGCACGCGCATGATCTACACCCTCCTGATCCATGATGCGATCCGAGAAGATGGTCGCAAGCCTGCCCCCAGCGCAGGGCTGTCGCGCGCAGCTCACCGCCCCCCACACGTTTTGCTACACATCGAGATCCTGCAGCGAGGCCAGCAGCCTCTCCAGCCTGCCGCGCACCTCCTCGCGTTCCGCCTCGAGGGTAGCCACCCGCTGCTGCAACGTTTCCAGGCCAGCCTCCCCGGCACGAAAGGCGGCGTTCTCGGCCTCCAGCTCGACGACCCGAGTCTTGAGCTCTCGGTGTGCGGCGATCAAGCGCTCGACGCGGCTCTCCAGTGCGTTGTACACATCCATCGCGAACCCCCTCTAGTCGAAGCGAACCTGAAGGGCGGCCGCCAGGCGCTCCATGACGGCGAAGTGGGCGATATTCACCTCGTCCTGGGTGAGCGACCGCTCGCCGTGGCGATAGGTGAGGCGAAGCGTCGTCTTCACCTCACCGGCCGCCACGCCTTCGCCCTGGTAGCGTACCACCGGCGCTATCTCCTCCAGCCACGCCGGTGCGTTCGCCTTCACCGCCCGTACCAACTCGTCGTAGGTGAGCCCCACACCGTGCCGCACGGTGAGATCCGCAGTCACCGCCGGGAAGCGCGGCAGCGGCCGGAACGTGACGGGACCTGCTCCCCCCAGGGCGGAGAGGTCCGCTTCGGCCACCCACAGCGGGGCGTTCACGCCCAACCTTGCCGCCACCGCCGTGTCGAGGCGCCCGGCCACGGCGACAACCTCCCCGCCGATGATCACTTCGGCACTCTCCCCGGCCTGGAGGAGCGCGCAGTCGGCGGGGCGCCAGCGTGCCTGACCCGTCCCGCAGGCCGCCAGGAACCCTTCGACAAGTCCCTTGAGGTCGAAGAAATCAGCACCTCTGGGGTGCTCCCAGCTGCCCATCTCGCCCGCGAGTACCAGCGCCGCGCGTTCCTCCTCACGGACTCCCGCGTTCGCCACGAAAAAGGCTCGCCCCACCTCGCCGAGCAGCACCGATGAAGCGCCGCGCCGCAGACTGCCCGCCGCCGCCTCCACCAGGCCGGCGAGCAGCGAGCGCCTCAGCACCGAGCTACGGGCGGACAGGGGGTTGGCCAGAGTTACCACGTCGCCCCGCTGGCCCAGCGGCGAAGCGGCGGTCACGGCCTCCAGCTCCGGGTCGGTGAACGAGTAGGTGATCGCCTCCGCCGCCCCCAGCCCCACCAGAGCGCGGCGCGCTCGCTCGGCCAGCGGCCACGACCCCAACCGCGACCCAGGACCCCCACCCGACACCGGCAGCACCGCTGGGATGCGGTCGTACCCCCAGTGGCGCAGAATCTCCTCGTACAGATCCTCCGCCAGCTCCAGATCGCTGCGAAACGCGGGCACCGTGCAGGTGATGATGTCGCCATCACGAACGGGCGCCAGCTCCAGCCGGGAAAGCACTCGCAGCACGAACTCCGCCGGCACCTCGCAGCCGGCAAAGGCCGCGAGTCCGGCCAGGGAAAGCGACACCATCGGCCGCTCTACCGCCTCGGGTGCCGAGTCCAGTACCCCGAGGGCCACCTCGCCACCCGCGACGCGGGCGATCAGCGCGGCGCAGGCGTCCACCGCGGTGCGCGCCATGGTGCGGTCGGCGCCGCGCTCGAACCGATGGGAGGCCTCGCTCTTCAGGCCGAGCCGATGAGCTGTCCGGCGCACTCGCCGCGGGTGAAACGTCGCCGACTCGAGCAACACGTCCCGGGTCTCGCCACGAATCTCCGTATCGCCCCCGCCCATGATCCCGGCCAGCGCGATCGGGCGCCGAGCATCGGCGATGACCAGGTCGCCTGGCTCGAGGCGGCGCTCGATACCGTCCAGGGTGCGCATCGCTTCCCCCGCACGGGCCGCTCGCACTCGCACCTCGCGGCCTCCCAGCAGGGCCAGGTCGAAGGCGTGCAACGGCTGCCCGAGATCGAGCAGGACGTAGTTGGTGGCGTCCACGACAGTGTTCACCGGACGCACGCCGCAGGCGGCCAGCCGATTCGCCAACCAGGCGGGAGAAGACCCCACCGTCACTCCCCGAATCACCCGAGCACAGTAGCGCGGGCAGCCGTTGGCATCTTCCACGACCACTCGCGCAGCGTCGCGCACCGGAGCCCCACCCTCGACGACGCTGACGGCGAGTGGCCGCAGCGTTCCCAAACCGACCGCCGCGACCTCCCGCGCCAGCCCCCGGTGGTTCATGGCGTCACCGCGGTTGGTGGTGACGTCCACGTCCCACACCTCGTCCTCGGCGCTGTTCCCGGCGGGGGCGGGCTCGCGCAGCTCCACGTTGAACCCCACCGCGGTGAGGCGCTCGGCCAGCTCGGCGGCTCCTGCGCGATGCTCCAGCAGGTGGTCACGCAACCACGAAAGCAGGAACCTCACGCGCCACCTCCGCTGACGAACTGGCGCAAGAGGCGTTCATCGCCGGAAAAGAGCAGGCGCAGGTCGGGCAGGCCGTACTTCAGCAGGGCCACCCGGTCCAGCCCGCACCCGAAGGCGAAACCGCTGTAACGTCCAGGGTCGATGCGGCAGGCGCGGAGGACGCGCGGATCCACCATGCCCGCGCCGAGGATCTCGATCCACCCCGAGCCGGAGCACATCGCACACCCCTGACCACGGCACAGGATGCAGGTGATGTCCACTTCCGCCGACGGCTCGGTAAAGGGGAAGAAACTGGGCCGCAGGCGTACCTTGAGGGTCGGGTCGAAGAGCACGTGGACGAACGCTTCCAGGGTCGCCTTGAGGTTGGCGAAGGTGACCCCTTCCCCGACCACCAGCCCTTCCACCTGGTGAAACATGGGTGAGTGGCGGAGATCCGAATCGCGCCGGTAGACCCGCCCGGGAATGATGATGCGGATGGGCAACGACATCGTCTCCATGCCGCGGACCTGCACCGGCGAGGTGTGGGTGCGCAGCAGCAGTCCACCAGGCAGGTAGAAGGTGTCTTGCGTGTCCCGCGCCGGGTGGTCGGGCGGAATGTTGAGCGCCTCGAAGTTGTGCCAGTCGTCTTCGACCTCGGGACCATCGGCCACCGAGTAGCCCATGCGCAGGAAGATCTCCTCGATCTCGCGCCGCACCAGGGTGACAGGATGAACCGCCCCCAGGCGCGGCGCCCTTCCGGGCAAAGTGACATCCAGCAATGAGTGCTCGCTCTGCCTGGAAGCGGCGGCACGGGCCTCTTCGAGCCGCGCAAAGATGTGCTGCTTGAGTTCGTTCAAGGCCTTACCGAAGGCCGGCTTGTCCTCACGGGGCAGGCCCTTGAGCTGCTCCTTGAGGTCTTGCAACAACCCTGAGCGCCTCCCGGCGAAGCGGACGCGCACCTCTTCCAGCCGGCCGGCATCACCCCCGGCGGCGAGAAGCGCGGCGTCGAACTCGGCGCGGATGATCTCCAGCTGGACGACGGCCATCTACGCCCCGGACAGTTTCGCCAGCCCCCTGCGTGCCACCTGAACCACCTCGCCGAACCCCTGCGGATCGCGGACCGCCAGGTCTGCAAGCATCTTGCGATCGAGGGTCGAGCCCGCCGCCTTGAGACCGGCGATGAGCCGCGAGTACGACAACTCGTGCCGCCGCACGGCGGCGTTGATGCGCACGATCCATAGCGAGCGGAACTGCCGCTTGCGCTGCCGGCGATCGCGGTAGGCGAAG
This sequence comes from Acidobacteriota bacterium, assembly GCA_037444085.1. Taxonomy (GTDB): domain Bacteria; phylum Acidobacteriota; class Thermoanaerobaculia; order Thermoanaerobaculales; family Thermoanaerobaculaceae; genus CALEVZ01. The sequence continues at coordinate 14,295 of JBBINC010000011.1, forward strand.
AGCAGGGAGCGCTCCACCTGCAGCTTCGCCATGCGGTAGGCGTTGTGCTTGGTGAGATAGTACCCCTTGGTGAGCTTCAAGACCTTCTTGCGCCGCTGCACCCGATTGGAACCACGCTTGACGCGCATGCCTGTCTTCCTTCCCTACTTCGCGTACGGGAGCATGCGCTCCACGTTGGTCTGGTCCGCACCGGATACCAGCGTGCCCTTGCGCAGGCGCCGCTTCCGCTTGGCGGTCTTCTTGGTGAGGATGTGGCTGTGGTAGGCGAAGCCGCGCTTCAACTTGCCGCTGGCCGTGCGCTTGAAGCGCTTGGCGGCCGCCCTCAACGTCTTGATCTTCGGCATCAGTGCCTCCTGGCGGGATCGCTCCCGGTCGTTGCTCGAAAAGAACACCCGCGCCTGGCGGTTGAACATCGCACGCGCATCGCGGGCCACAAAGAAAAGACCGCAGGCATCAGGTCGCCTCCGGCCAAGAGTCGAGCGAGCGGCTCGCGGCTGCGGCTGCAAGCGTCGAGAGGATGGCGCTCAAGGTTCGTCCGCCCAGATCACCGCGGTGACGTACGCGCACGCTGGCTCCGCCAGCCTCCGCCTCGCGCTGGCCGACGATGAGCAGGATGGGCACCTTGGCCATCTCGCCGTCGCGGATCTTGGCCCCCAGCTTCTCGGGGCGCTCGTCCACCTCCACGCGCAGACCGGCCGCGACCAACGCCGACGCGATCCCCCGTGCCGGCTCGAGGAAGCGATCCGAGACCGGCAGAACTCGAGCCTGTTCCGGCGCCAACCAGAGCGGCAGGTCGCCGGCGAAGTGCTCCAGCATGACGCCGAAGAAACGCTCGATCGATCCCAGCACGGCACGGTGAATCATCACCGGCCGCCGCTCGCTGCCGTCCGCTGCCACGTAGCTCAATTCGAACCGTTCGGGTAGGTTGAAGTCGAGCTGGATGGTGCCGAGCTGCCACTCGCGTCCGATCGCATCGTGCACGACGAAGTCGATCTTCGGGCCGTAGAACGCACCATCGCCGGGATTGACGGTGAACGCCACGCCACGAGTCCGGAGGCATGCCTCCAGCTGGCGTTCGGCGAGCTGCCAGAGCGCGTCCTCGCCGATCGCCTTGTCCGGCTTGGTGGACAGGTGGATGTGCACGTCGGCAAAACCGAACAGTTCGTACACCCGGAACATGAGGTCGAACAGCGCGTCGATCTCCTGCCCGATCTGCTCCGGCGTGCAGTAGATGTGGGCGTCATCCTGCGCGAACGTGCGCACGCGGGTAAGCCCCTGCACTACCCCGGAACGTTCGTAGCGGTGCAGCCGTCCGAAGTCGGCGAGCCGAACCGGCAACTCGCGGTAGGAGTGAGTCCGGGCGCCAAAGATCAAACAGTGAGAGGGGCAGTTCATTGGCTTGATCGAGTACTCGCGCTCCTCCACCTCGGAAAAGAACATGTTCTCGCGATAGGCGTCGTAGTGACCGGAGCGGCGCCACAGCTCGACGTCGAAGAGCTGCGGGGTAATCACTTCCTGGTAGCCGAACTCGCGGTACAGCTCGCGCATCAGGGCAACCAACTGGTTGTAGACCACCGCGCCGCGGGGATGGAAGAACGGTGAGGCCGGAGCGAGCGGCGAGAAGGAGAAGAGATCCAGTTCGCGGCCAAGACGGCGGTGGTCCCGGCGGCGTGCGTCCTCCAGCCGCGCAAAGTAGTCGTCCAGTTCCTTCCGCGTGGCGAACGCGGTGCCATAGATGCGCTGCAGCATCTCATTGCGCTCGTCGCCCTTGAAGTAGGCCCCGGAGGTCTCGATCAGCTTGAACGCCCCGATCTGGTCGGTGCGCTGGACGTGCGGGCCGCGACAGAGGTCGACGAAGTCTCCGTGGCGAAACACGCTAATCGGCTCGTCCTCGGGGATGTCCTGCAAACGGAGCAGCTTGATCTCCTCTCCCCGGGCGCGGAAGATCTCCTCCGCCTCCCCCCGGCTTACCACCTGGCGGATGAACAGGCGCCGTTCGGCGATGATGCGGGCCATCTCCGCCTCGATCCGCTCCAGGTCTTCCGGGGTGAAGCCGCGCGCGAAGCGGAAGTCATACTGGAACTTCTCGCTGTGGTCCTGGCGCCCGGCATCGATGATGGTGCCGGGAAACAGCCGCTCCACCGCATCGGCGAGCACGTGCTCGGCCGAGTGGCGTATCACTTCGCCGGCTTCGGGGCTCGCCGGAGTCAGGATGCGAAAGGTGCCGCTGTGCGGGATGGGCTCGCGGAGATCAAGGATCTCACCGTCCAGGAAGCCAGCAACCGCTGCCGCAGCCAGGCGCTCGCCCAAGGCTTGCGCCACATCCAGCGGAGTCGTCCCCGCCGGGAACGTGCGTCGCCGCCCGTCCGGCAACACCAGTTCAAGCTCGTGGCCCATCGTCCTCCTACCCGGCACCTGCAAAAAAAACGTCCCACACTCGGGGGACGGTTGGCCAACGCCTGGCAAGAGAGATGGTAGGCGCGTGCGGGCTCGAACCGCAGACCTCATCCGTGTGAGGGATGCGCTCTACCAACTGAGCTACGCGCCTGCGCAGGATCTCTCGTGTGGAGCAGGTCATGGTAGGCGCGAGCGGACTCGAACCGCTGACCTCTACCGTGTCAAGGTAGCGCTCTAACCAAGCTGAGCTACGCGCCTGCTCCACGGGCTGCCGACGGGCGTCCTCCATGAAGTCGGAGGTCCTTGCACCTCGACCCGTCCTCGTCCCCAAAGCTTGCAAAGAACACGCCCCGCACACGCGGGAACGAATACTCTACCCCAGGCGCCGCGTTGCCGTCAAGGTCGCGCGCGCGGAGCAACATCTATGCGCATTGCCTTCCTCGGTTCCGGATATACTGATTGGTTCTTCTCGTTCCCGGAAGACGAGACGCTGCACACCAGCCGCCGTCCCGACCGCGCCGGCCGGCCCGGATGGACGGCTTTCGACTCCGCCCGACCCGCCACCTGGGAGGCCCTTCGAGACTCCAGGCCCGACGGCACAGTGGTGGCGTTCGCCCTGGCCGGCGCCGGGGGGGAGGAGGAACTCGGCGACTTCCTCTTGTCCCTGTCACCGCGTCTCGTGTGCATCGGCACCACCGGGGCATTGCTCGCGGTGGACGGTGAGGTAACGGACGGCTCCTCCCTTATCCCCGGAAATTCGCGCTCCATCGCCGAGGAGCGCCTTCGCTCCCGGGGCGCCACCATCCTGCACGCCGCCGGAATCTACGGTCCCGGGCGCAATCCGCTGGACTGGCTGCGCCGCGGCCGCATCGCCAACGCCGCCAAGTTGGTCAACCTGGTGCACGGGGAAGACCTGGCACGGGCGTGCCGGTTTCTCCTGGAGCGTTTCCAGCCCGGTGAAAGGCTGGTGATCTCTGACAGGCAGCCTCGCACCTGGCGCGACATCGTCGCGCGTGCGGTGCAGCGCGGCTATCTGAGGGATCCCCAGCTCCCCGATGCGCCCGAGCCCGCCTCCAAGCAGGTGCGCCCGCGAGAGCTTTTCCGGCGGGGGTTCGCCCTCGCTCACCCCGACCTGTTCGCCGAACTGGAGGCGCTCGAGGGCGGGGCGGCCCCGCGTTGATCGTCGCCCCGGCGGCGTTCCTGCCCGCCGGTCGCGCACCCCATCCCGCCAGGGCTGGTACTCTGTGCCGCGGCCGGTGGATCCGGCCCGGGAGGGGGGCAGCATGCGTGGCCTACTGCTGGGTTGTGTGATCTTGTCGGCGCCGGGGGCGACCGCCGGCGAGTTGCTCACGCTGGCCGAGTCGAGCAGCTTCACCCAGACCTCCAGTCACCGCGACGTGATGGAGTTCGTCCACACCGCGGCCGCCACCTCGGAGCTGGTAACCCTCGCCACCCTGACTCGCTCCCCGGAGGGTCGAGAGGTCCCACTGGTCGTCCTCTCCCGGGAGCGGGTGCAGACCCCGGCCCAGCTCGCCGCCACTGGCAAGCCGGCCGTGTTGATCATGGCCAACATCCATGCCGGCGAGGTGGAGGGCAAGGAGGCCTGCCAGATGCTCATCCGCGAGGTGAGCTCAGGGCGTCTGGCGCACCTCCTTGACCGGCAAGTCATTCTCGTCATCCCCATCTTCAACACCGATGGGAACGAGCAGCTTGGCAAGAACCGCCGCGACGACGGCCCGGAGTTGGCCGGAGTGCGTCACAATGGGCAGTACCTCGATCTGAACCGCGACTTCGTCAAGCTGGAAAGCCCGGAGGTGCGGGCGCTGGTGCGCCTGTTCAACGACTGGGACCCCGTGCTCTTCGTCGACATGCACACCACCAACGGTTCCTACCACCGCCAGCCGGTGACCTACGCCACCGCCGGCCACCCCAACAGCGCCAAGGAAATCACCGAGTTCATGTGGGGCAGAATGTTCCCCGCCGTCGCCGACCGGCTGCGCAGCTACGGCTGGGAGAACGTGCCGTACGGCAACTTCGCCGACGCCGAGTATCCCGACAAGGGCTGGGTCAACGACAGCATCGAGGCGCGCTACGGCACCAACTACGTGGGCCTGCGCAACCGCTTCGCCATCCTCGACGAGAACTACTCCTACGCCGACTTTCGCACGCGCGTGCTGTCATCGTTCGCCTTCGTGCGCGCCATCCTGGAGTTCAGCAACGCCCACGCCGCCGAGATGGCGGCACTGGTGCGCCGGGTCGACGCCGCCACCCGCGACGGCTTCTCCCGGCAGGAGTTCGCCGCCGAGTGGAAGCTCCAACGGCTCCTCGACGTCACCGTCAAGGGGTTCGAGCACGTCAAGGTGCCCACAAGCCCCGAGGAACGGGCGCGCTACCCGTGGTTGCGCGAGTACCGCATGCGGCCTACCGCGACGCACCGCGACTACACCATCCCCTACCTGGCGCTGGCCGCCCCGACGCGCAGCCTCCCCTTGCCGGCCGGCTACGTGCTGTTGCCCGGCTTCTCCGAAGCGCTCGACACCCTGCGGGCGCACGGCATTGGCGTCGAGCGCCTGCTCCACCCGGTCACCGTGAGTGCCGAGCGCTTTGCGCTGGAGAAGGTCGAGGTCGCGTCGCGTCTCTTCCAGGGGCACGCCATGCTCACCCTTACCGGGCGCTGGGAAACCACCGAGATCGCTTTGCCCGCCGGTGCCGCCTACGTGGACATGCGGCAGCCGCTGGCGCGGCTTGTGCCCATCCTGCTGGAACCCGCCTCCACTGACAGCCTGGCGGCCTGGGGGTTTTTCAGCCGAGCGCTGGTACGGCAGTGGAGCCTGGAGCCAGGGGTGTACCCGGTCTTGCGGGTGGCGCAGCGGCCCCCCGCGCCCCTCCTCGTGGCCACCGAGTAGCCGCCCTACCCCCCCGCGCGGCGCTCCAGCAGCCTGGCGCGGGCGTAGGGGATGAGCCCGCCGGCGTCGATGACCGCTTGTTGCGACGCGGCCAGCGGGGCGATGGGGAACATCCGGCCGGTGGTGCGGTTGACCACGGCCTCGGCGGTGATCTCCAGCTCGTCCCCCCCGTCCGCCTCGAGGGTGGGGCAGACCACCACCTGCAATCCCAGGTTGACGGCGTTCTGCAGGAAGATGCGCGCGAAGTTGCGCGCCACCACGATGAGGCCGTGCCCTTTCAGACACGACGCGGCCTGCTCGCGTGAGGAGCCGCAGCCGCAGTTCTTGTCGGCCACCATGACGCTGCCAGCGGGGATCTCGCCGGCCCGCAGGCGCCGGTTGAATTCGACGTGGTCGGCAAAGGCGTGCTGCGGGGTCTCGGAAGGCAGGACCCAGGCCATGAAGCGGCCGGGGTAGATGATGTCGATGGAGATGTCGTCGCCGAGCTTCAAGACAACCGTGGCCATGTCAACTCACCTCCCGTGGATCGGTGATCACCCCGGCGAGCGCCGAGGCCGCCGCCACCGCCGGCGAACACAGGTACACCTCGCCTGTGGGGTTGCCCATGCGCCCCTTGAAGTTGCGGTTGGTGGTGGCGAGCGCCACCTCGCCGTCCCCCAGCGCCCCCTGGTGCGCCCCGCGGCAAGGCCCGCACCCGGGGTTCATCACCACCGCGCCGGCGCGCAGCAGATCCGCCACGTACCCGCGCTCCAAAGCCGCCATGTAGATGCGGTAGGAGGCGGGAAACACCAGCATGCGGGTGCCGGCGGCGACCTTGCCGCCGCGCACGATCCTCGCCGCCACCTCGAGATCGTCGAGCCGGCCGTTGGTGCACGAGCCGATCACCACCTGATGCACCTTGACTCCCGCCACGTCCCCCACCGGCTTGACGTTGTCCACCGTGTGCGGGCAGGCAATCTGTGGCTCCAAAGTGCTCACGTCGATGTCGATTTCACGGTCGTCGGTGGCGTCGGGATCGGGCGCCAGCAGCGTGTCCGCCGGCACCTCACCCACCCCGGCCCCCTCGCGCAGATAGCGAAGCGTCTCCCCGTCCGGGGGGACGATGCCCGAGGTCGCGCCGGCCTCCACCGACATGTTGCACAACGTCAACCGACCTGAGGTCGACATGCGGCGGACCGCCTCGCCGTGAAACTCGATCACCTTGAAGTTGGCACCCTCCGCCGAAATCAGGCCAATCAGATGAAGAATCAGATCTTTCGTGGCGACATGCAGCGACAACGCCCCGTTCATCGTCACCTTGATGGCGCCCGGCACCGCCACGTTGAGCACCCGCCCCAGCGTCCATACCGGCGCCATCTCGGTGGCGCCAACACCAAAGGAGAACGCCCCCAGAGCGCCGTGGGAGGTGGTGTGGCTGTCCGTGCCCACCACCACCCAGGCGGGCCGGACGTAGCCGTTCTCGGGGAAAATCTGGTGGCAGATGCCCCCCTCGTCGCCGCGGATGTCGTGGAACTTCCCGATCCCCTGCGCGGCGATGAACTCCCGCACCTTCTTCTGGTTGGTGGCGGTCTTGGAGCTTTCCGCCGGCACCCGGTGGTCGAACACGATGGCGATGCGCTCGCCGTCCCACACCGCCGGCTGCAGGCCGGTGCCCCGGAAGATCTCGTGAAGCTGATTGATGACCAGGGCCGCATTCTCGTGCGACATGGCCATGTCGACCGCCGGCTCCACCACCTCGCCGGCCCGCACCTGCTCCCGCCCGCTCGCTCTGGCGAGAATCTTCTCCACAAGTGTGAACCCCATACTCGCTCCTTCCCGTGCCCTTCTCGCCCCTGCTAGACCACGCCCTTCGCTCGCAGCCCGGCGATGTCGGCCGCGCCGTACCCCGACTCCCCGAGGATTGTGTCCGTGTGCTCCGACAGGCGCGGGGGCGACGAGGTGATCGCCGCCGGCGTCCGCGAGAACTTGGCGGTGAGGTTGAAAAGCTGCACCTCGCCGATGCCCGGCTCGTGCACCGCGGCGATCACTTCGCGGTGCTTGGCCTGGGGCTGCCGCAGCGCCTCCTCCAGGCTGAGGATTTCGCCGCTGGGTATGCCCTTGGCGTTGAGCACCTCCACCCAGTGGGCGGTGGGCAGCTCCACCAGCTTGGCCCCCAGCAGGGGCGTGAGCAGATCGCGGTTGCCCTTGCGCACGTCCCGCTCGGCGAAGCGCGGGTCGGTCTTGAGTTCGCCGAGGCCGAGCACGTCCACCAGGTCTTCCCACTGCTTCTGCTGGTTGGCGGCGATGTTGATGTAGCCGTCCTGGGTGCGGAAGGTGCCCGAGGGGGCGGCGGTGAAGTTGTCGTTGCCCATGAGCACCGGCTGCTGGCCCCCGATCAGCAGGTTGGCCGCCACCCAGCCCATCAGCGGCATGATCGAGTCCAGCAACGCCACGTCGATAAACTGTCCCTCCCCGGTGCGCTGGCGGTGAAACAGCGCCGCCATGATGGCGAAGGCGGCGTTGAGTCCGCCCACCGTGTCGCACACCGGAAACCCGCAGCGCAGGGGGTTCAAACGTTCGTCGCCATTGATCGCCATGACCCCCGAGAGCCCATGGATGATCTGGTCGTACGCAGGCTTGAAAGCGTCCGGCCCGGTCTGTCCGAACCCCGAGATGGCGCAGTAGATGAGGTCGGGCCTGAGCTCGCACAGCGCCTGGTAGGAGAACCCGAGCCGCTCCATGACCTTGGGGCGGAAGTTCTCGACCACGACGTCGCTGGTCGCCACCAGCCGGCGAAACACCTCCTAGCCCTCGACGAACTTGAGGTTCAAGGTGAGCGATTTCTTGTTGGCGTTCTGAGCGAGGAAGCTGGTGCCCATGAGTTGCCTGTTGAGGGCGCCGACATTGCCAAGCTTGCGCGCGAGATCGCCACCTTCGGGGTTCTCGACCTTGATCACCTCGGCGCCCAGGAGCGCCAGGTGGAGCGTGGCGAACGGACCCGACAGCACGTTGGTGAGGTCGATGACGCGGATGCTCTCCAGCAAATGCACGCTTCACTCCCTGCCTTTTCTAGCCCCGTGCGCCGGTGAAGCCGACGATGGAGCCCGCCCTGGCAACCAGGCCGGGCAGTTCACGCCCGAAGCACGCGGCCACCTCGCCCGACACCTCGATCAGCCTGTCCAGGTCGATGTCGCGCCGCAGCCCCATGCGCTGCAGAGAATGCACGAAATCCTCGGTGCACACGTTGCCCGCCGGCAGCCTGGTGAATGGGCAGCCGCCCAGCCCGCCGAACGCCGTCTCGAACGTGCTCACGCCGCATTCCAGCGCCGCCACGCAGTTGGCGAGCCCTAGCCCGTAGGTGTTGTGGAAGTGGCACGCCATCTCCGCGCCACCGTCCAGGTCGCGGACGGCGCCGAACAGTTCCCTCACCTGTTGCGGGTGAGCGTGGCCGGCGGTGTCGGCAAGACTCACATTTCTCACGCCAGCATCGAGATAGGCCTTCACCAGGTCGAGCACTCGCGCCTGCGAAATCGGCCCCTCGAAGCCGCAGCCGAAGGCGGACTACACCGAGGCCTGCACCGCCAATCCGTCCCGCAGTGCCCCGCGGGCCATGGCCAGGATTCGCACCTGCGCCTCGCCTGGACTCATGGAGGTGTTGCGCCGGCTGTGCGTCTCCGAAGCCGACACTCCCATGCAGAAGAGTTCCACGCCGGCCGCGAGGCCGCGCTTGAGCCCCTTCTCGTTCAGTACCAGACCCGACAGCGTGACACCCGCCGGCCTGGCCCCCGGGCGGCGAAAGTGCGTGAAAAGGGCGGCGGTGTCCGCCATCTGCGGCACCTTGTCGGGGTTGACGAAGGAGCCGAGCTGCACGATGTCGACTCTCGACGCCAGCACCCCTTCGACCCAGCGGATCTTGTTCGCCAGCGGCACCGGCGCCGTCTCGACCTGTAGTCCATCCCTGGGTCCCATTCGTGGATTCTCGGTTCTCGCATCGTCGCGTCGCCCCCGGCCGGTCCGCGAGGCCGTCCGGCGCACGCGGATTGTACCCACCTCGACCGCGACCCGTCCATCGCCCTCGCGCAAACGCGGGCCGCCGGGGACACGATAGACTTCCCGCCATGAGGCGATCGGTCTTTGTCCTCGTTACCGTACTCCTGCCTGGCGCCGCCGCCGCCGGCGAAGGCAAGTGGACACCTGAGCAGATCCTGCAGCTCGACCGCGCCGTGCTGGCCGAGCAGGGACTCGAACTCCAGCCCGAGGCGCTCTGGTCTTCGGAGGGGGGCGGGTTGCTGGAGGCGGCGGTGGATTACGGCGGCTGTTCCGCCGCCTTCATCTCGGCGCAGGGGCTGCTCGCCACCAACCATCACTGTGCGTTGGGCCTCATCCAGCGGCACTCCACGCCGGGAAAGAACCTCCTGGCGGACGGTTTCCTGGCTCGCACTCGCGAAGAGGAGTTGCCCGGTGAGGGCGTAAGGGTTCGCATCCCCCACCGCTTCGCCGACGTGACCCGCGAGATGCGCGCCGCCGTCCCCGCCGGGGCCGACGATCTGGCACGCTTCAAGGCTCTCCAGCGCAAGGAGAAGGAGCTGGTGGTGGCGTGTGAGCAGGCGCCAAACCGCCGCTGTCGCGTCGCCGCGTACCACGGCGGCCTGCGCTTCACCCTGGAGGAGAGCATCGAATTCCCGGACGTGCGCCTGGTCTGGGCGCCTCCCGAGAGCGTGGGCAACTTCGGCGGCGAGGTGGACAACTGGTCATGGCCCCGCCACACCGCCGACGCCGCCCTGCTCCGCGTCTGGGCCCGACCCGACAACCAGGTCGCCGAAGCTGCAGCGGAGAACGTCCCGTACCGGCCGAAGCACTACTTCCCGGTCGCCACCCAAGGCGTGCAGCCGGGGAGCTTCGTCATGGCGGTGGGCTACCCGGGCCGCACTTTCCGCGAGTTCACCGCGCCGGAGATGGCCGAGCGGGCGGAACGCTTCTTCCCCGCTCGGGCCGCTCTCTTCCGGGACTGGATCACCCTGTTGGAGGCCGCCGCGGCGGGTAGCGACGCCGCCCGCATCGCCCTCGCTCCGGCGCTTCGCGGTCTCGCCAACGGCGAGAAGAACGCCCGCGGGCAGCTCGCCGGCCTGGCGCGCGGCCGCATCCTCGAGGCCAAACGCCAGTTCGACGAGGAGGTCAAAGCGTGGGCGCAGCGCCAGCCGGGCTACCGCGGTGCCCTTGACGCCCACGCCGCTCTCGCAGCGATGGTGGAGGAGAAGCTGGCGTCGTTCGAACGCGACTTCCTGCTCGCCAATCTGCCGCGGTACGGGCCACGAGCGCTGGCGTGGGGACTGACCTTGGCGCGCTGGTCCGAGGAGAAGGCCAAGCCCGACCTGGAGCGCGACAGCGCGTACATGGAACGCAACCGGCAACGGCTTCGCAGCGAGCTGGAACAGGGCCAAAAACGTCTTGACCCCACCGCCGACCGGGCGCTGCTCGCCGACGTGCTGCGCCGCCTTGCCGCTCTGCCAGTGGGGCAGCGCAGCCCCGCCGTGGAGGCGCTGCTCGGCAGCGACAGCTCGGCGAGCGGCATCGTCCGCACGGTGGAGGCGCTCTACGCAACCACCAAGGTCACCCAAGTCAGTGACCGACTGGCCATGTTCGACGGCGAACGCAGCACATTGATTCAGCGCGATGATCCGCTGCTTCGCTTCGCCCTCGCCCTCGACGCCGAGATGCGAGCCCTGGAAGAGAGGGAACATCGCTGGGCGGGCACCATCGACCGCGCCCGCCCGCAGTGGATGCGCGCCGTCAAGTCGTTCCTGGGCAAGCCGGTGGCTCCCGACGCCAACGGCACGCTGCGCTTCACCTTCGGGCACGTCAAGGGGTACGCGCCGCGGGACGCGGTGTGGTTCGAACCGCAGACGCGCCTCGCCGGGCTGGCAGAGAAGCACACCGGCGTCGAGCCGTTCGCCGCCCCCGCAGCACTCCTCACCGCCGCCACGGCGACGGGGAGCCGCTGGGCCGACCCGCGCCTGGGCGACGTGCCGGTGAACTTCCTCGCCGACCTCGACACCACCGGCGGCAACTCGGGCTCGCCCGTGCTCAACGGCCGGGGAGAACTGGTGGGGCTGAACTTCGACCGGGTGTGGGAGAACGTCGCCAGCGACTTCGGCTTCAATCCGCTCGTCGCCCGCAACGTCAGTGTGGACATACGCTACCTGCTGTGGGTGATCGACACCCTGCACGGGGATCAGGCGCAATTCCTGCTGGCAGAGCTCGGCGTGCCCCCGCCCAAGAACCCGTGAGTCGCATCCGGCCGCTTCGTCACTTGCCCCGGCGCACCGTCCACTACCTGCGCCGCCGCGCCGTGTGCGTGCTGGCTCGGGCGTGGCTGCGACGGGACAGTGACGCCCCCGTTCTTCTCACCTCCATTCCCAAGTGCGGGACCAACATCCTGCGGGGCTTGCTGCGCGTCACTCCGCCGTTCCGCTTCGCCGCCGAACTGCCCGGCAACGAGCAGTCGAGCCCCGAGGAGATCCTCTCCGCCCTCAAGGCCGCCCGAGGGCGTTTCGTGGTCGGCCACATTCCGCACACGCCGGACAACGCCGCCGCCGTCGCCAAAGCGGGAGCACGGGTGCTGCACGTGGTGCGCGACCCCCGCGCCTATGTGGTCTCCCTCGTCCATCACATCCGCCGCTTTGAGGATCACGCCCTGCACACCCACTTCCGCGATCACGTGGCCGGTTTCGAGCAGGCCGCCGAGCTGGTCATCCGCGGCGTGCACCTCGGACCGGGCAGGTTTCTGCCGGATGTGGCCACGTTCTTCGGCTGGTACCTGGGGTGGCGAACATGTCCATCTGCCTATACCACCACCTACGAGGCGCTGATCGGACCCGACGGGGGTGGCAGCCGCACCGCCCAGCATCACGAGGTCGCCGCCATTCTCAGCCACCTTGGCTACCGCCGAACCGAGCCCGCGGCGGTGGGGCTCCTTGCCTCGGTGCTGTACCATCGCGACAGTCCCACCTTCCGGCGTGGGGTGTTGGGCGACTGGCGCCGGCACTTCACTCCGCCGCTTCGTCAGGCCTTCCGAGCAACCGCGCCCGGGCTGCTCGCCGAACTGGGCTACGAACCGGGCGATGACTGGTGAGTTTGAACCGTCAGGCGTCGAACGGTCGCCCACCTATGGCACAACGTCCACGCGGGTGATCTCCCGGTAGGAAAGCTCCGGGTCCACCACCGGCGTGCCGGTCCTCGCCGGGTCCAGTTCGAAGATCCGATCGTCCGTCGGGCGCACCGGCTCACCGTGGGGATCGAACACGTAGTTGCCGGCGCCGGCGAAGCGCTCGCTGGCGTGTTCCGAGGCAGCGACACAGCACCCCGCCACCCACGCCGCATTCTCGATGGCGCGAACCCGCAACAAGGTGCGCCACACGTGATCCCGGCGCCACGGCCACCACGCCACGGCGAGCAGGAGGTCGCAGCGCGCCCGCAGCCGCAGGGCGCGCGCCTGCTCAGGGAAGCGCAGGTCGTTACAGTTGAGCAAGCCGATCGTGTGGCCGAGGGCGCGCACCGCCACGTAGCGGTCGCCCTCTTCCCACAGCTCGCACTCGCCGTTGGGCGCGAACAGGTGGACCTTGTCGTAATTCGCCAGCTCCCGCCCCCCCTGCCAGAGCGTCATGCGGTTGCGTCGCGCCTCGGAGATCGAACCGAACGCAAACAGCGTGCTCGGTGAGCGGCTGGAGGCTGCGGCGAAGTGCTCGCGCGCCCGCGCCGGGTCGACGCGCCGGGTGTAGCCATGCAGGAAGCTCTCGGGAAACACGACGAATGCCGCGCCGGCCTCCACCGCCTCGGCCGACTCCTCGTCCAGACGCTCGAGGTTCGACTCCACGTCGCGACAGACCCAGCGAGAGAGGTAGATGCGCATGGGGCGAGGCTAGCACGGGTCAGGTCGGACCGGCGCCGGAGGCGTATCATCGCGTCGGAGCCGCGGCGGCTGCGAGGAGTCGCCCATGCCCATCACGCTTTCGCCTGCGATCGCCGACCTGCGCTGTTTCCTGTCGGGTCTGCTCCACGATCCGCATGGGTTCTCGCGTCCGGTCGGGTTGTGCCGCTGCTGTCCCCCGCCGGGCAAGCCGGTGGTCATCAACTACCGGCCCGAGGTGGTGCGGGCGCTGGCGCGCGAGCTGCCCCCTGCCGCCTGGCCGGGGCGGGGACTGGACCGCTTCGCCCCGGTGTTGCCGGTGCTCGGTCTGCCCGCAGCCTTGGCAACCGATGTGGGAGGGACGGCGGCGGTTCGGTGCGAGGCCCTCGGCGCGCCGCTGGGCATGGATGTTCTGGCGAAGAACGAGGGGGGCAACCCCTCGGGTTCGTTCAAGGACCGCGGTCTGGCGGTGGGCGTGGCGCTGGGCGCGGCGTGTGGAGCGCGCAGGTTCTGCCTCCCCACGCAGGGAAACGCTGGCGTCGCCGCCTGCCTGTTCTCGGCGCGTCTCGGCCTGCCCGGATGCCTGGTGTACATGCCCGAGCCGTGGTGGGGCTCGATCTATCACCATGCCTGCCAGTTTTTCGGGGGCGAGGTGCGCTTCGCCGGGGCGAATATCGCGGCGGCCGGCCAAGCGATGCGGCGCGATGTACAGGCCGAGCTGGAGAGTGGCGAACTCCTCGACCTGTCCACCTTCTTCGAGCCCGGGCGACTGGAGGGAAAGAAGACGCTGGGCCTGGAGATCGCCCTCGATCTCGGTGGAGAGAATTGGCCCGACGTCGTCGTTTACCCCACCGGCGGGGGCACCGGGCTGGTGGGCATCTGGAAGGCGTTCTTGGGGCTGCGCGTACTCTCGTGGCTTCCCGAAACGGCTTCTATGCCACGCCTGGTGGCGGTGCAGGCGCAACGATGCGCGCCGGTGGTGGAGGCCTTTCACCGCGGCCTGGACCACGTGGCACCGGTCAACTCGGAGGGCACCGTTGCGGACGGCCTGGACGTGCCGGGGGCGATCATGGGGCACGCCATGCTGCGCGTGCTGCGCGAGTCGGGTGGCACCGCCGTGGCAGTCAGCGAGGAAGAGATCTGCCGGGCCTTCTCGGAGTACGGGCGCGCCGGCGTGACCGGCGGGTACGAGAGTGCCGCCACCCTGGCAGGGCTGCGGGCGCTGCGCCGGGATGGCGCCGTGGCACCGGGTGAGCGGGCCCTGCTCATCAACACCGGGAGCTACCTCATCGCTCTGGCGCGACGCACCGCTCACGCGTGAAGTCAGAAGACGCAGCAGCCGAGCGAACTCGGCCAGCGTGCAGAGCGTGCACGCACCACGGCCCGACCCCCGCCAATGGAGCTTCAGCCGAGGCGGCCGGCGCCGGTGAGCACCGAGACGATCACCGCGGCGGCGGTGGCGAGCAGGCAGAGCAGCGCAAGCAGAAGGTGGCGCGGGCGCTCCGGCTCCAGCGGCCGCGTCACGCTCGCCGCCAGCACGCCCCCCGCGAAGCCTCCCAAATGCGCCCAGGTGTCCACCCCAGGAATGAGGAACCCCATCACGCCGAGCATGAGCGCCCATTGCAGCGCCTGCCACCCCAGCACGGAATGCCCGACGCGATGGCCGTACCATACCAGCGCCCCCAGCAGGCCGAACAGCGGCGCCGAGGCGCCGATGGTCAGATACGCCCCGCGCAGGAACGACGGCAGGAAGGGCAGGAACGCCCCTGCCAGGGAACTCGCCGCGAACCCACCCACCGACGAGACGGTATAGATCATCACCGTTCGCCCCGGACCAAAGCCCGCCACCATCTCCGGCAGCAGCGAGCGCACCCATAGCATGTTGAAGGCGATGTGCAGCAGTCCACCGTGCAGCCACGCCGCCGACAGCACTGTCCACCAGCGTCCGAACCCCACCACCGGCACCGCCCCCGACGCCCCCAGCAGAAACAGGCTCTTGCTGCTCGGCGACAGCAGCGAGAGCACCCCGCGCATCTGGATTCCCGCCGGGTCGATGAGCAGGGCCACGAGGTAGAGCCCCGCGCACCCGCCGACCACGGCCGGGACAAGGCCGGCGCCTCCTCCGAGGATGCGGACGAGGGGCGCGAAGCCCCACATTCCCGGGCGCCAGCGGCCGCAGGTAAGACACCTTTCGTCGTTGACGCCCACCAGCTTGCCGCAAGAGGGACACACCACCGAGCCGCTGCGCTTGCGTGCGAACATGATCGGCATTATGGCAGCGCCCCGGACTTTTCTGTCACGCGTTGCGCGTGGAAGCGATGGCGGCGACGGCGCGAATCGCGGCGTTGACGTGGTCCCGGGTACTGAACGGGCCCAGCGAAAACCGTACGGTGCCGCGCGGGGAGGTGCCCATGTGCTCGTGGATCAGCGGGGCGCACTGCAGCCCCGTGCGTACCAGGATGTTGTGATCGACGTCCAGCAGCGTGCCCACGTCGGACGGGTCGTAGTTGTCGACAGTGATGGACAACGTCGCCACGCGCCGGTCGAGACGGCGACTACCGCGGATCCTCACGCCGCGGATCTCGGCCAGTCCTTCCTGCAAGACGGCCAGCAGTTCCATTTCGTGGGCGTAGATCGCCTCGAGACCTTGCCGCGCGAGGAAATCCTGCCCCGCCGCCAGACCGGCGATCCCCGCCAGGTTCAACGTGCCGGCCTCCAGGCGGTAGGGGAACTCCTCCAGGTGCAACGGCTCCGCCGAGCGCACCCCGGTGCCCCCCCACAGGGAACTCACGATCTCCGCGTCATCGGCGACGCACACGCCGCCCGTCCCGGTGGGGCCGAACAGCCCCTTGTGCCCGGTAAAGGCGACGAAACTCACCCCCCACGCCGCCATGTCGATGGGCAGCACGCCGGCGGTCTGAGCGGTGTCGAGAGCGAACGGCACCCCCGCCTCCCGGCACACCCGGCCGATGCCGGGAGCGTCCTGCACCACCCCGGTGACGTTGGAGGCGTGGTTGACGATCACCAGCCTGGTATTGGGCCGCAGCGCCTCGCGAATTGCCTGTGGATCCACGTACCCCTCGCCGTCGGGGTGCACGAAGGTGGCCTGGGCTCCGCGCTGCACGAGGTGGTTGACCGGGCGGATCACCGAGTTGTGCTCGGTCCAGGTGGTCACCACGTGGCTGCCGGGAAAGATGGTGCCCTGCAGGATGAGGTTCAAAGCAGCGGTGGCGTTGGCGGCAAACACCAGCCGGTTGGCATCCTTCTTGACACCGGCCCTGGCCAGACTGGGGTTGAAGAAGTACGCGAGACGGGTGCGCGTGGAATGGATCAACTCCTCGGCCTTGAGGGCCATGTCGGCGCCGGTACGCCCCGGGTTGACGCCGTAGTGGCGGTAGAACGAGGACATGAAATCATGCACCTCGGCAGGCTTGGGAAACGAGGTCGCGGCGTTGTCCAGATAGATGATCGATTCCATCGCAGGCCGTTCTCCTTACGAGCGCCGGCCGCGTGCGCGAAGGACCGTGGCCGCCGCTTCCGAGCGCCGGCGGCGATGATAGCTCACGTGTCTGGTTTCACATTGACCGAGAGGTCTCCCGCATGGCACGCCGAGGATTGCCCCAGAAGTGCGGGGATGCGCCCGCGGTGCCGGGCCACCAGACGGTAGGCGCCGGCGGCGAGCCAGACCAACGGCACCCTGCCGCCGAGGCGCGACATCCTCTTCCAGCCAAGCTCACCGAGGCTGAAGAAGATCGCCGGCTCGCCCCTGAGTACCGTTCCCTCTCGGGTGAGCACGTGCACCGCCTGGCGGCAGGCCTCGGCCAGTGCCGGCGTCATGGGAGGCGAAGGCGCCCGCTGCCACTCCATCACGGCGAAGCGGCCGGCAACGTCGCGGCCTCCGACCCAGGCGGCGGCAGCGGCGCACAGGCCACAGTCGCCGTCCCAGAGCAGCCGGTGTCGCGAGCCTTCCATCCTTGCTGCAAGCATTGCCGGGCCCGCGTCGCCTTCCCTCGACCTCGGGGGCGACGGGTGGTCGAGCGGCTCCGTACACTTCTCCCAGGGAGGACGTATGCGAGTCTCGCTCCTCATTGCCTTGTCAGCTCTGGCCTGCCCCGTGGCAGCGCCGGTGGCGGCTGACGAGCCGGAAACGCGCGCCGAGGTGCCGGCACTCGCAGCGCTGCACGAGGTCATTCACCCTCTCTGGCACGACGCCTGGCCAAACAGCGATCTGGTGCGCATCAAAGAGCTCATTTAGGCGTTGCAGCAGGGAGTGCAGGCCGTGACCGAGGCCGCCCTCCCGGGTATCCTGCGCGACAAGAAGCCCCGCTGGGACGAGGGCGTGGCGGCGCTGCAGGCGGCTGCCAAGCGATGCCAGGTGGCCGCCATGACCGGGCAGGAGCGGCCGCTGCTCGAGGCGGTCGAAGAGGTTCACGCCCGCTATGAGGCACTGGTTCGACTGACCCGACCGCCCATGAAGGAGCTCGACTCATACCACCAGGTGCTGTACCGGCTCTACCCCCACGAGCTGCCGGACCGCAACCTGACGGCCGTCCGCGCGGCGAGCGCGGCGTTGCGGGAGGAGTGCGCGGCTCTCGCCGCCGCCGAGCTTCCCAGGCGCGTCGCCGTCCGCACGGCCGAGCTCAAGGCGGCCTTCGCCGGCCTGTGCGAGGCGACGAACAGTCTCTCCCTGGTAGCTGGAAGCGGCGACTGGGCAGCCGTCTCTCAGGCGGTCGAGGCGGTGCAGACGAAGTACCAACTGGCCGAAGGGCTCTTCGAGTCGTCGCGCAAGGGGTCTTCGGACGATGATCCGGCGGCGCGACGCGCCCTTGACACGGGCGCCACGGGCGGTTATATTACCGAGTGACGATGAAGCGATTCATCGTCAACGAGAAAAGGAGCCCGCGCATGGCCGAAACCTCCAACATCGTTGTCCTGACCAGTGAGAACTTCGATCAGGTCATTGAGAACAATGACATCGTCGCGATCGACTTCTGGGCCCAGTGGTGCGGACCGTGCCGCGCCTTCAAGCCGATCTTCGCCGCCGCCGCCGCACGCCACACCGGTGTGGCCTTCGCCACCTGCGATACCGAGGAACAGCCCGAGTTGGCGGCGGCGTTTCAGATCCGCTCCATTCCGACCCTGGCAGTATTCCGCGAGAAGATCTTGCTCTACGCCCAGCCCGGCATGTTGCCCGCCGACGCACTTGATGACCTCGTGCAACGGGTGAAGGCGCTGGACATGGAGAAGATCCGCGCCGAGATCGCCTCCCGGGAGGAAGCCGTAGCTGCCAACGCCTGAAGGTTGCAGCCTCCGTACCGGCACCGAGCCGGCGGTCGGCCACCATCTCCTCCGCCGCCCGCGGTCCTCGACCGGCATGTGCCGACCGCGCCGGCAGGAGGCTGCGCAGCTTCTCCCAGACTGCCCTCATCGCCGAGGTGACCCCCCGCGGGAGCGTCGTGGCGGGGCGCTCGATGCCCGTTGTGCCCTCGAGCACGCCGGCGCGCGAATGGCGGCCGTCCCGCCTGCAATGCTCATTTCCACGCCGGGGGGGGCGGAACAGCGGCGAGCGCCGCACTGTTGCATGACACGGTGGGCCACCGGCCCGTTCGACAAGGAGCCATCCGTGAGCAGCGACCAGCGTGAAGCCCAGCGAACACCGCCCATCCCGTACGGGAGCACCTTCAAGCAGCAACTCTTCGACCCCGACCCGGAAGAGACTCAGGAGTGGGTCGATTCCCTCGACGCCGTGCTCGCTTCAAGCGGACCGCATCGCGCCCGCTCCCTCCTGCGCACGGTGCTCAAGCGGGCGCGCATGCTGGATCTGGGAATGGAGCTGGTGCAAACGCCGTACATCAACACGATTTCGCCCGAGCAGGAACCTGAGTTCCCCGGTGACGAGGCCATCGAGAAGCGCATCCGCCGCATCGTGCGCTGGAACGCCATGGCCATGGTGGCGCGCGCCAACGCCCGCTTTGCCGGACTCGGCGGCCACCTGTCCACCTATGCCTCCGCCGCCGCGTTGTACGAGGTGGGGTTCAACCATTTTTTTCGCGGCGGCGATAGCGACGGCGACCAGATCTACTATCAGGGGCACGCGGCGCCGGGAATCTATTCGCGCATGTTCCTGGAGGGGCGCCTGACGGAACAGCACCTGGATGCCTTCCGCCGCGAGACCACCGGGCATGGCCTGCCTTCCTACCCCCACCCGCGGCGCCTGCCCGAGGTGTGGGAGTTCCCCACCGTATCCATGGGATTGGGCCCGCTCAACGCCATCTACCAGGCCCGCTTCAACCGGTATCTTGACCATCGCGGCCTCAAGGACACGTCGCGCTCCCGGGTCTGGGCCTTCGTCGGCGATGGCGAGACCGACGAGCCCGAGTCGCTCGGGGCCCTGCACGTGGCCGCCAGCGAGCGGCTCGACAACCTCGTCTTTGTGGTCAACTGCAACCTGCAGCGCCTGGACGGCCCGGTGAGGGGGAACGGCAAGATCATCCAGGAGCTGGAGGCCAACTTCCGCGGCTCGGGCTGGAACGTCATCAAGGTGATCCTTGGCCGTGAGTGGGATCCGCTGCTGGCCCGGGACGAGGACGGTCTGCTGCTGGCCCGTCTCAACACCGTGGTGGACGGATGGTGGCAGCGCTACCACGTTGAGGGCGGCGCCTTCATGCGCCAGCACTTCTTCGGCTCCGACCCGAAGCTCGCACAACTTGTGCAGCACCTCACCGACGACCAGATCTGGGATCTGAAGTTCGGCGGGCACGACTACCGCAAACTGTACGCCGCCTTTCACCTCGCCACTCAACCCAACGGCCGCCCCACGGCGATCCTCGTCAAGACCGTCAAGGGTTGGACCCTGGGGCGCGAGTTTGAGGGCACCAACCCAACGCACCAGCTCAAGAAGTTGAACGTGGCGCAGCTCAAGGCGTTCCGCGACGTGCTCCACCTCCCGATCCGCGATGAGTCCCTGGAGGAAGGCGTTCCGCCCTACTACCACCCTGGCGAGGCGAGTCCCGAGGTGGCGTACCTCCGGGAGCGGCGGCAGGCGCTCGGCGGTGTCTTGCCAACGCGGCGCGTCCAGGTGCGCGTCCCCCAGCTGCCGGAATCCACTCTCTATGAGGAGTTCCTGGCCGGCTCCCAGGGGCGTGACGTGTCGACCACCATGGCGTTCGTCTCACTGCTGCGCAAGCTCGTGAAGCATTCGGAGCTCGGGCCGAATATCGTGCCCATCGTGCCCGACGAGGCGCGCACCTTCGGCATGCACGGACTCTTCCGCGATCTGGGGATCTACGCCTCCCAGGGGCAGAAGTACGAGCCGGCGGACCACAAGCTCATTCTGCGCTACCAGGAGCAGCAGGACGGTCAAATCCTCGAGGAGGGAATCACCGAAGCGGGCTCGATGGCTTCCTTCACTGCTGCCGGTACCGCCTACGCGACCCACTCCCTGTTCATGCTTCCGTTCTACATCTTCTACTCCATGTTTGGTTTCCAGCGAATTGGCGATCTCGTGTGGGCGTTCGGCGACGCCAAGGGGAGGGGTTTCTTGATCGGCGGCACCGCCGGTCGCACGACCCTGCACGGGGAGGGGCTGCAGCACAACGACGGCCACAGCCACGTGCTCTTCTCGGTGATGCCCAACGTGCGCGCGTACGATCCGGCGTTCGCCTATGAGCTGGCCGTCCTCGTCAAAGACGGCATCGAGCGCATGGTGCAGCGCCAGGAGGACGTCTTCTACTACCTGACCGCCTACAACGAGAACTACCCCATGCCGGCCATGCCGCCAGGCGTCGAAGAGGGTATCGTGCGCGGCCTGTACCTGTTGCGTGGGGCCGACCTTGCTGCCACCCGGCGGGCGCAGCTGCTGGGCTCGGGACCGATCTTGCGCGAGGTGCTGCGCGCCGCCGACCTCCTGGCCTCCCGCGGCGTGGCGGCCGACGTATGGAGCGCCACCTCGTTCCAACAGCTGCGCGCCGACGCCCTGGCCTGCGAGCGGTTCAACCGCCTCCACCCCGGCGAGCCGCCGCGCACCCCTTATGTGACCGCCCAGCTCGCCGATACTCGCGGGCCGATCGTCGCCGCCACCGACTTCATGAAGGCCGTGCCGGACATGGTGGCCCGTTGGGTACCCCGCGACCTCACCTCACTGGGCACCGACGGCTACGGGCTTTCGGACACCCGCATGGCACTTCGCCGGCACTTCGAGGTGGACGCCGAGCACATCGCCGTCGCCACCCTGGCGGCCCTCGCCCGCGCAGGGCAGGCCGAACCCGCCGAGGTCGTGCGCGCCATCGCCGAACTGGAGCTGGACCCCGAAGCCACCGACCCGGTGACGTTGTGAGTGCGAGCTACGGCGGCGACATGGGTGGGCGCAAGACTTTGACGAAGATGGCCTTGCCGTCGCCGGGGGCATAGTAGTCCGGCAGCTCGGCGGCCAGGGCGTAGCCGCAGGCCAGGTAGAACGCCCGCGTCGGGGCGTACTGGGGTCGGGTGGCGGTCTCGATCCAGCAGCGCGGCCGGCCTTCCTCGATCATCGAGGTTTCGGCGGCGGCCAGCAGCGCCCTGCCCACCCCCTTGCCCTGGGAATCGGGGTGAACGGTGATCCAGTACAGGTCGGCCGATTCCTGGGTGCCAGGGATCGGCCCCCAGCAGGCGTAGCCGGCCACCGACCCCGCCATCTCGGCAAGGAGAAAGCGGTAGTGGCTGGATTCGCCATGGGCCAGCCGGTCATCCACCAGCTCCAGCGCCACGGCCAGTTCCTCCTGGTTGAAAAAGCCGGTGGCCGCAAGCGCCTCGGCCAGCGGCTGGCGGTCCTGCCCGCGCAGTTCCCGCCGCATGGTCACAGAATTCACTGTCCGCCTCCTCGATGGCGGCACAGCGCCGCCTCCAACAACGCGCGTACCACCGCTGCGGCGTCGAGCCCGGCGCGAGCCGCGGCGGCCATGAAGCCGGCCTCCGGCGAAAGACACGGGTTGGCGTTGACCTCCAGGACCCGTGGCTGGCCGTGCGCGTCGAGGCGTACGTCCACCCGCGCGTACCCTGCCAACCCGCACTCCCGCCACGCGGTCAGGGCGAGTTCGCCGATCCGGCGCACAAGTTCGCCGTCCTCCTGCGCGTCGGGAAAGCGGCGGACCGTGTGTCGGTCAGCCGGCGACCCCGGCTCCCACTTGGCCTCGAAGCCGACAATGGGAGGCACTCCGTCGGGAAGGTCACCAAAGGCGATCTCGGCCACCGGCAGCGCCTGCGGACCTTCCGAACGCTGCAGTAACGACACGTTGAACTCCCGGCCGGGAAGGAACTCCTCCAGCACCAGCGGCTGGCCGGTGAAGCGGGTGGCGAGACGGCGGGCGCGTCCCGCCAGCTCCTCCCAGCTGCCGCAGAGGGGGTTCCCCTCCAGTCCGAGGGAGGCATCCTCCCACGCCGGCTTGACGATCACCGGATACCTCACCCCCGGCGGGAGCGCCGGCGCCTGGGGGTCAAGCCGCCCGCCGGCGGCGACCGGGATGCCGCTGGCGCCCAGCATGGCGCGGGTGGCGAGTTTGTCGGTGGTCAGCCACAACGCGTCCGCCCCGCAGCCGGTAAACGGCACGCCCAGCAGCTCCAGCACCGCCGTCGCCGCCGCGTGCCGCTGGGGCGCCCCCGGCGGCGCCTCCAGCAGGTTGACGACCACCGCGCCGGGTGTCAGCGCCGCCGCCAGCTCCCACGCCTGGCCGCCGGCGACACTCACCCGCCGGTAGGGCAGGCCCAGTGCCGCCAGCCCGTCCTCCACCAACCTCGCCTGCTCGAGCACATCGGCGGTGGAGGGATCGGCGTCGGCGCCCACCACCGGACAGGCGAGGAGCACCCGCGTCACGGGCTCGCGCACGAGTGTCACACGCCGTACCGCTGCCGCGCGGCGGTGAGGATCTCCCCCACCAGCTGCCGGTACTCCACCCCCGCCAGACGCGCCATGATGGGCAGGTCGGAGCGCACCGGGTGCAGCCCGGGCAGGGGGTTGACTTCCAAGAAGTGCAACTGGCCGTGTTCATCGGCGCGCAGGTCGATGCGCGCAACATCCCGGCACTCCAGGGCGCGGGCCACAGCAAGGGCGAGCGCTCGCGCCTGCTCGGCGAAGTCGTCGCCATCCACCAGGGAGTACCTCACCCGCGCCTGGTACTCGGCCTTGTTGAGCGTGGTGTAGGCCTGCGTCTCGGCCTCGGTGGTGAATCCCACCTCCATCACCGCCACGACGCGCCTCGCCGCGCCGTTCCCCACCACCCCCACCGTGACCTCGCGGCCGGGAAGAAACCCCTCCACCAGCACCGGCTGTCCGAGCGCTGCCAGCAGCTCACGACAGGCGGCCGCCGCGTGCTCGAAGTCCCGCGCCAGCGAGCCGCCGGTGATGCCCTTGGAGGAGCCCTCGGCGAGAGGCTTGAGAAAGAGCGGAAAACCGAGCGATTCAACTCGCGCCAGATCGTCGAGATCGCGCACCACCGCGAACGGCGCCGTGGGCAGCCCGTGGTCGCGCACCAGCCGTTTGGCCACCGCCTTGTCCAGCGTCGCGGCGCAGGTCAAGGGGTCGGAGAAGGCGTAGGGCTGGCCGAACATCTCGCACAGCGCCGGCACCTGCGCTTCCCGGGAGCGGCCAGACAGCCCTTCGGCGATGGACACCACCAGGCCCCAGCGCTCCCCTCCCACCAGCCGCCTCGCCACCTCGACGCCCCGGCCCAGCCGTTCCACCACGTAGCCCAGCTCCGCCATGGCGCCGGCCAGGCCAGCGATCACCTCCTCGTCGTCGAACTCCATGACCTCGAGCGCCGAGTGCCCGGCTGCCAAGTAGTCATCCTTGAGATCGTAGGCCAGGCCAATGCGCAGCGGCCGCGCCGGAGCGGCGGCGCGGACATCCCCAGAACGCTCAGACATCGTACGCCGGGTCCGTGTAGGTAAACCGTTTGCCCTCCCAGTTGGCCAGCGTCCAGACGCCATCCTCATGGGCGACGATGGTCTCCCCTTGGATCGGGATCTTGCCGCCGCCACCCGGGGCATCCACCACGTAGGTGGGCACGGCGTACCCCGAAGTGTGACCGCGGAGTTGCGAGACAATCTCCAATCCCTTGGCCACCGAGGCGCGCAGATGGGAGGTGCCCACCACCGGGTCGCACTGGTAGAGGTAGTACGGCCGCACGCGCAGCTTCAGCAGGCCGTGAAAGAGCGCCTTGAGCGTGCCAGCGTCGTCGTTGACGCCGCGCAACAATACCGTCTGGCTGCCCAGCGGGATACCTCCGTCCGCCAGCCGGTCGCACGCCGCCGCCACGTCGGGGGTGAGCTCGCGGGGGTGGCAGAAGTGCAGCGACAACCACACCCGGTGGCGCCGCAGCAGCGCCACCAGCTCCGGCGTGATGCGCTGCGGCAGAAAGCACGGCACGCGGCTGCCGATGCGCAGGAATTCGAGGTGGCGAACCCCGCGCAGGCGCGACAGCACGGCCTCCAGCCGGTCCTCGCTCATGAGCAGCGGATCTCCCCCCGACAGCAGGACATCGCGCACCTCGGTATGCTCCTCCAGGTACGCGACGACGCGATCCAGGCGTCGCGCCAGCGGCTCCAGATGGCCCTGCGCCACCAGCCGCGAACGGGTGCAGTACCGGCAGTACGAGGCGCAGGTATCGAGGGCAAGCAGCAGCACGCGATCGGGGTAGCGGTGCACCAACCCCGGCACAGGGGAGTGATGATCTTCCCCGCACGGATCGACCATGTCGCCGGCGCCCACCACCAGCTCGTCCTGGCGGGGCACCACCTGGCGGCGAAGCGGGCAGTTGGGATTGGCCGGATCCATGAGGGCGGCGAAGTGAGGCGTCACCGACACGGCGAACTTGCCGGGCGCCAGCTCCAGGCCGCGCCTCTCCGAATCGGTCAACGTCAGGAGTGCTTCGAAATGATGCAGCCGCGTCAGCCGGTGGCGCGACTGCCAGTGCCAGTCCCCCCAGCGTTGCGGGTCGTACGATTCGCCGAAAACCCGGCACACCGCCTCTCGGGCGGCATCGACAAGCGAGTCGGTATCCTCAAGGGCGTTCAGGAACACGGGGCGTCGTCCTCCAGGGGTAGGATCGTGCGACGTTGACGCGAGACCTCGGGTGGTTCGAACTCGGGCTGGTCCTTGGGCTTCCTCCGCGGAGCGCCCGCCGGTGTGGCCCTCTGGGCCGCGGTGATCATTGGCCTGTCCGCTAGTGGGAGGCTCCGGAGGGAAGCGGCAGGGCGGCGGCTTGGGCTACGCGCGCACCGTCGTTCCGGAGGGGGGCGGGGGTGTTCCCACATTCAAAGACGCCGAGGCCCGGCCTCGGCGTCTTTGCAGCGCCGGGAATGTCGCCCGGCACGATACTCGGAGGGCGATCTTCGGGGAACTCCATCTCCACGGCGCACAATCTAGGTTCGTTTTTTCTGTTGTCAAGTCCCCCGCCGCGCCCGCGCCGCCTCGCGGTGACCCTCGACACCATGGCGCTCCTCCCTTTCGCTCAGAGGACGGCGCGCAAGGCCAGCCAGGCAGCGGCGATGGCGAGGGTGGCGAGGGTGACCGGGATGCCGACGCGGGCGTGCTCGCGCCAGCCGATGGTCACGCCCAGAGGGGCGGCCTGCTCGGCCACGATCAGGTTGGCGATGGAGCCCACCAGGATCAGGTTGCCCGCCAGCGTCGACGACAGCGCCAGCACCGGGCCGGCCAGAGGATGGGTGGCCTCGGGCAGCAGCAGCATCACCGCCGGCACGTTGGAGACCAGGTTGGACAGCACTGTGGTGGCGGCGAACAGCCAGGCCGGGTGGGAGAGATCGACCCCCGCGGTGCGGGTGGCGGCGCTTGCCGTGGCGAGGAGCCCGGAGGCGGCGACGGCGTGGTTGACGACGAAGAGCCCGGCAAACAGGGCGAGCAGGCCCCAGTCCACCAGGCCGAGCATGTCGCGGGAGGCCATGCGGCGGGACAACAGCAGCACCCCGGCGGCCGCCAGCGCCACCACCTCCCGCGGCCACGGCGCCGCCAGAAAGCACGCCATCACCACCGCCACCACCGTCACGCCCTTGCCCGCCTGCCACCGGTTGTACGGCGGTGCCTGCACCACCGGAATAGGGGTATGGCGCAACCAGCGGCCATGGACGCTGCCGCGAATCACCAGGAATACCGCCCCCAGCCCCAGCAGCGCGGGAACCCCCGCGTCCCTCATGTAGCCGGCAAAGGACAGGCCGAGCGTTTGGCCGATGAGCATGTTCTGCGGGTTGCCGATCAAGGTGGCGGCGGAGCCCACGTTGGCGGCACAGGCCAGGGCCAGCAGGTACGGCCGGGGATCCAGCCCGCGCCGGGCGCACCCTTCAAGAAGCACCGGCGCCATGGCCAGGCAAACGATGTCGTTGGCCAGCACCGCCGATAAACCGCCGGCCAGCAGAATGAGCGCCGCCAGCAACGCCGGGGGGGAAAGTGGCGCGCCGGCCAGCCGGCGGGTCAACCGAGTGTACAGGCCGCCCAGGCGAAGTTGCGCCGAGACCACCATGAGGGCGAACAGCAGCGCCATGGTCGCCACGTCGAGCGCCAGCACCGCCTCCTCCGGCGTGACCCGCCCACTGGCCACCAGCACGATGGCGCCGAGCACCGCCACCCCGGCGCGGTCCAGCGCCAGCCCCGGCAGGCCGCCCAGCATCATCCCCAGGTAGACCAGCAGGAACACCGCCACCACCAGTGGATCCACGACCACGAGGGTACCACTCACCGCCGCCTCGCCCGCCGCGCTGTCGCCTGCTCGTACTGGGGCCCCCTTGACAAACAAAAAAAACGGCGATACTGGGTAAGGAAGCCATCGGCGGCCGCCGCACACAAACCAAAGGAGGGTCGGGACGGTGGGGAAAATGCTCCGGACTGGGCTCTTCGCCCCGTTAGCGCTGCTGCTGTCGGCGAGTGCACCAGCCGTATGCCCGCCGGGAGGATCCGGCACGTACTGGGGCTGCGTCACCACCTACGAGTACTGCATCGCCAGCGAATCGTGCCAGCAGTACTTCTGCTCGGACGACTCGCCCACCGGGCGAACTCGCGAGCGGCACTACAACTATTGTGGATAGAATGAATCGCTTCCTAATCCAAGGCGGGCTGGCGGGGCGGATGCCGCCAGCCCGCCACGTACGGAGGCTACCATGCCCTGGGTTGCCATGCCTGCCATCGCCTTCCTTTGGCTCTCCACCGCCCCTCCCACCCCACCCCCGACCCCAGCCGAAGGCGCAGGTGTGCCCGATACGCCAGTCTCGGTGCGGGTGGTGCGCTCCCGCGCCGCACAGCTGCGCGCGGCCACTGCCGAGGCCGTTCAGTGCCAGCCGCTCCCGGTGGAATTGGCACGCCCAGCCGAGGCTCCCCTGCCCGCTCACGTGCCGGCGGAAACCTCCATCGCCGGCAGCGCCAAGACCCTTGGAATTCTCCTGCCCCGGGCCGACAAAGGGTACCCCCTCTCCCTGTTTGCTCGCGGCCGTGCCACTGGCACGTACGTCCTCAAGCCTCCGCCCCAGGGACCGACGTATCGGGTGACTCCCACGTTGAGCCTCGGTGAGGAGGGAAGCTTAGCAGCGCTGTCCGGGCGGGACGGCTTTGTGGTCTACGCCAACGGCGTCCTGACCGGCGTCTTTGACCAAGAGGCCGCCAGCGCCGCCGTCGCCTTTCGCTTCGGCGAGGTGATGTGGTGCCCCTGGCCGCAGCGAGCGGCCGCACGCCACCGCGTGAGCGCTGGCAAGCTGTTTGAGGAAGGCGAAGAACCCCCTTTGTGGCTGCGCGCCGAACTGGACGGTTCGGATCGCAAGGTGCTGGCGCGCATCGACCCCGGCCGGCTGGACCCCGACTTCCCGAACCCGGCCGAGTGGGCCATGGGGATCGCCACCCGCCGCGACGGCAAGCTTTGGTTGGTAGGCCTGTCCAGCGGGGAGGTGTGGCTGGCAAGCCCCGGCGGGCGCATCCTGCGGCGCGATTCGCTGCCGGTGCGCCTGCGCAGCGAGGAGGACGACGAGGCGGCGCTGCACGAGCTCAAGAAGGAAACGCTCCGCCAGGTGCGCAGCCAGCCGTCCCCCGAACTGGCCGACCCCACCCGCCGGCAGCCCCGAGGGGTGCAGGTGGTCGCCACCGCCGCGACGCGGGTAATCGGCAGGGTCATGGCCCGCGACGACGACCTGGTGGTCACCACCATAGCGGCGGAGCCGGCGCGGGCAGTCATCTACGTGCCGGCCGGAGGTGGGCCGGCCCACTGCTGGACGGTGCCGGGGCGGGGCGAGATGCTACGCGCGGCGGTCACCGGCGAGGCGCTGTGGTGGTTGGCGGAAGGGGAGGAAGTGGACGCTCGCCTGCTGTACCTTCCATGGGGCGATCTCCTCCCCCCCGAGGATGGCTCGGCTGAGGGAAACGAGGCG
Organism: Acidobacteriota bacterium; assembly: GCA_037444085.1. Taxonomy (GTDB): domain Bacteria; phylum Acidobacteriota; class Thermoanaerobaculia; order Thermoanaerobaculales; family Thermoanaerobaculaceae; genus CALEVZ01. Next base: position 42,876 of record JBBINC010000011.1, read on the forward strand.
CCGCAGCCACCCCCCACTCCATAGCAGCGCCGCGAGTTTCACCGCGGCGCACCACGGCCGCGAGCGGCGGCCGCTTCGAAACCAAGGCACACTGGGCGAATGAGCGGGGCGATCCTCTACGCCGACCACCGGCTGCTGGCGGTGGCCAAGCCGCCGGGGGTGAGCCTGGCCACCCCTCGACGCTACCCCGGAGGCGCCGTCGCCCGCCTGCTCGCCACCCTCCCGATGGGCGAGGTGCAGCGCTGGGGGATCGACCCCGCCGACACGTTCCTCGTGCACCGGTTGGACGTGGGCACCTCGGGGGTGGTGCTGCTGGCCCGCGGCCGGGAGGAGCACCGGCACCTCAGTGGAGCGTTTGCCTCCGGGGCGGTCGAAAAGACCTACGTGGCGCTGGTGTGGGGGCACCCTCGCCCCGCCACCGGCTCGTGGTCCGCGCGACTGGGGCCCGACCCCCGCGACCGCCGCCGCATGCGCGTCGACCCTCGCGGCAAGCCGGCGCAGAGTGACTATCGCGTGCTCGCCGCGCCCCTGCACGCCTCGCTGGTCCAGCTGAAAGCCCGCACCGGGCGCACCCACCAGCTGCGCGTCCACCTCGCCGCCGCCGGCCACCCCATCGTCGGCGACGACCTCTACGGCGGCCCCCGCCACCGCGGGGTGAACGACCCCAGGCTGCGCCAGGCCCTCGACCCGTCGCACCTGCTGCTGCACGCCTGGCGCCTGCAGCTGAGCGAGCAACACGGCCTGCCTGAGCTGGTCGTCACCGCACCGCTGCCCTCAGCTCTCGCCGCGGCGCTTGCCACCCTCGGGGTCGATTGGAACCTACTACAATGAGTCGTGTACGGAGGATGTCGTGATGATCACCACGATTCGCCAACTCTTGGGAGAGCGCGCCAGCCTGCTCGAGTATCGCTGCCAGGGACTTGCCAAGGAGTCGTTGCACCTGCCGGGGCCGGATTTCGTCGATCGCGTCGTCGCCGCTTCGGATCGCCCCAACGCCGTACTGCGCAACCTGCAGCTGGTCTTCAACACCGGCCGGCTGGCCGGCACCGGCTACCTTTCCATACTGCCCGTCGACCAGGGGATCGAACACTCGGCCGCTGCGTCGTTCGTGCCAAACCCCATCTACCTGGACCCCGAGAACATCGTTCGCCTGGCCGTTGACGGGGGGTGCAACGCCGTTGCTTCCACCCTGGGCGTCCTCGGCGCCGTGTCGCGACGCTGGGCCCACAAGATCGCCTTCCTGGTCAAGCTCAACCACAACGAGATGCTCACCTTCCCGAACTTCCACGACCAGACGATGTTCGCCTCGGTGGAGCAGGCCTTCGAGATGGGTGCGGTGGCGGTGGGCGCAACGGTGTACTTCGGCGCCCCCGAGTGCCGCCGCCAGATCCAGGAGGTGGCCGAGGCGTTCGAGCGCGCCCACGAACTTGGAATGTTCACCGTGCTGTGGTGCTACCTGCGCAACTCCGCCTTCAAGAAGGACGCCGTCGATTACCACGTGGCCGCCGACCTGACGGGCCAGGCCAACCACCTTGGCGTCACCATCAAGGCCGACATCATCAAGCAGAAGCAGCCCGAGAGCGACGGTGGCTACTTCGCGCTCGACTTCAAGAACCGCCCCAAGCAAGGGTTGTACGAGAAGCTCGTGCCGGCTCACCCGATCGAGTGGACCCGCTGGCAGGTGGCCAACTGTTTCATGGGGCGGGCCGGGCTGATCAATTCCGGCGGCGCTTCGGGCAGCGACGACCTGGCCCAGGCGGTGACCACTGCGGTCATCAACAAGCGCGCCGGCGGCATGGGCTTGATCTCCGGACGCAAGGCGTTCCAGAAGCCGATGGGCGAGGGCGTGAGGCTGCTCGAGGCCATCCAGGACGTCTACCTCTGCCCCGAGGTGACGGTCGCCTGATTCACCGAGACAACGCCGGCGCTCCCGGCCACGTTCAGGTTGTGCTAGCTTTCACGAGCGGCGCCCACGCCGCAGTGGAGGTGGAGCATGCGCAAGCCCGTCGTCTTGATCACCGGCGCCAGCGGTGAGATCGGCCACGGCCTCATCGAACGGTTGGCGTCGGACGGCCGCCGCGCCATCGTCACCCTGGACGTCAAGCCGCTGACACCCGAGCTCAAGTCGATGGTAACTCGGGAGTGGGAGGGATCGATCCTCGACACCAACCTGCTCGACCGGGTGCTCTCCGAGTATGAGGTGGATCTCATTTTCCACCTGGCGGCGCTCCTCTCCACCCGCAGCGAGTTCACCCCCACCACCGCCCATCAAGTCAACGTCGAGGGCACCATGAACCTGCTCGAGTTCGCCCAGCGCGAGGGGGAGTCCCACGGCCGCCCGGTGGTGTTCATCTACCCCTCCTCCATCGCCGCCTACGGGCTACCCGACCTCGACACCAAGGCGCGCGCCGGCAAGGTGCGCGAGGATGAGTACAACACCCCCACCACCATGTACGGCTGCAACAAGCTGTACTGTGAGCTACTGGGCCGCTACTACGCGCGCCACTACAAGCAGCTGGCCGCCGAGCCGGTCGCCGGCCGTGTGGACTTCCGCGCCGTCCGCTTCCCGGGGCTGATTTCTGCCGTCACCGTGCCGTCCGGCGGCACCTCGGACTTCGCCCCGGAGATGATCCACGCCGCCGCCAAGGGGGAAGGGTACGCCTGCTTCGTGCGCCCGGACACCCGCATCCCGTTCATGGCCATGCCCGACGGCGTGGAGGCGCTGCTGCAGCTGGCCGCCGCCCCGAAGAGTGCCCTCACCCGCACCGTGTACAACGTCGGCTCCTTCGCCCCTTCCGCCGAGGAAATCCGTGCCCTGGTGCTGCAGGCGTTCCCCGGCCCCCAGCTGACCTGGAGGAACGACGTCAAGCGCCAGGGCATCGTCGATTCCTGGCCCGCCGACGTCGATGACTCGGCCGCCCGCGCCGACTGGGGCTACGCCCCCCGCTTCGACCTCCACCGCGCCTTCGCCGACTACCTGATCCCCACCATCTGCCAGCGCTACAGTTAGATCCCGGCCCGCCGCAGGACCGCGGCGGAGCCGGGGCCGCGGGGATCGGCGGCGGCCTCGCAGGTACCGTCGGGCGCGCGGCGCACGGCGTTGACCTTGGGCGTTCCCTTGACCGGTTCGATGGTGTGACCGCGTCGGCGCAGGCGCTTCTCGACAGCGGGCGGGAGCGCCCCCTCCTCGACGTCGAGCACGTCAGGGAGCCACTGGTGGTGCAGGCGCGGCCGCGCCACCGCGGCCGGTAGCGGGTCGGCGTCGACGATGGCGTTGAGCAGCACCTGCAGCGTCGCGGTGGGGATTTTCGCGCCGCCGCGCCCGCCCAGCACGATGATCTCCTCCCCGCGCCAGGCGATCGTGGGAGACATCGACGAGAGCATACGCTTGCCCGGCGCGACGGCGTTGGCCTCCCCCTGAATCAGCCCGAACAGGTTGGGTTGCCCCGGGGCGGTGGTGAAGTCGTCCATCTCATTGTTGAGCAGGAACCCGGCTTCGGCAACCAACAGCCCGCAGCCGAAGGCGCCGTTGAGCGTCGTGGTGAGCGCCACGGCGTTGCCCTCGCCGTCGATGACCGAAAGATGCGTCGTCTCCGCTGGCTCCGCGAGCCGACGACCGGCCCAGGGGCGCACCCCGGCCGACGGCGTGGCGCGGCGGCCGATCTCCCGCGCCCGCGCCGCCAGCCAGGCGGGGGAGAGGAGCTGCTCCGCCGTGGCGCGGGTGGTCTCGGGGTCGCCCAGCAACGTGCGGTCGGCGTACGCCCGCCGCCACGTCTCGGCGAGCAGATGGGCCCGCTCGGCGCCGTCGCGCGGGCGCGCCGCCCAGCCGCGGCGCTCGAGCAAGGCGCAGCTCTGGGCCAGGATGATTCCGCCCGACGACGGCAGGGGCATGCTCGCCACCTGCCAGCCGAAGGAGGAGAAGCGCAGCGGCTCCCGCCACACCGGCCGGTAGGCGGCCAGATCGGCGGCGGTGAGCACACCGCCTTGACGACGACTCGCCTTCCCGACGGCGTCGCCCACCGCGCCGGTGGTGATCGCCTCGACGCCATTCTCGGCGTAGGCGGCGAGCACCCTCGCCAGCGCCGGCAGTCGCACAATGGTGCCGGGGGGGATCGGCTGGCCGTCCGGCAGCCAGGTCGCCGCGCTCGCGGGAAAGCGCGCCAGCAGCGAAACGGATGAGCGCAGCGAGCGGTGCGTCCGCTCGGACAGGCGGAAGCCGTCGCGGGCCAAGGCCTCCGCCGGCGCCACCACCTGGCGCCAGGGAACGTGGCCGAAGCGCCGGTGCAGTTCGAAGTAGCCGGCTGGCGAGCCGGGCACGCCGGCCGCCAGGGGCCCCACCAGCGAGCGTTCAGGCGAGGGGGTACCATTGTGAAAGAACATCTCACGCGTCGCCGCAGCCGGCGCCGTCTCCCGGAAATCTAAGGCCGCCAGGGTGTTCCCCATGCGGATGAGGGCAAATCCCCCTCCTCCCAGGTTGCCGGCCTCGGGATGGACCACCGCCAGGGCGAGGGCCATGGCCACCGCCGCATCGACGGCGTTGCCGCCCTGGCGCAGCACGTCCAACCCGACCGCCGTGGCGTCGGCCTCGTCGCTGGCCACCGCACCACCCGCGGCCACGGCCAGGCCGACACCGCACGCTGCATGGATCAGGGGGAGAAGGAGGAGAAGGTCCAGGGTCGCGCGCATGGGGAGCGAGAGCGCCATCGCGGCAAGTCTACGCCGATTCCGCGACACCGCCAGAACCGCCGCCGCCAGGCAGATGGCCGACCCCGCCGACCGGCATGGCGCCCGCAGGGCTCCCCTTCAGTGGTGGGGTCGGCTATCATGAGCGCGGTGGGAAGCAAGGAGTCCGGGAACCGCGCGACGGCGCCCCCGAACCTCGTCAGGCCCGGGAGGGAGCAGCGATAAGGGGACCACGCCGGGCGCCGCGGCCCTCCCGGGCTCCTTGGTTCGTCACCCGAGCAAGAGCCCCGAGACGTGCGCTCCCTCCCGTCGCCCCAAGCGGGTCATGCGAGGCCGCGCCGGGAGAGGTACGATGAGCGGTGTGCCCGCTGTGCGGGGGTGGATGGCGCGACGCCGCTGCAAGGCGTTGCTGGCCGGTCGGCGAAGGAGAACGGTGTGAGTCACCTGGTGCTGGCGCGGCGCTGGAGGCCGCAGCGCTTCGCGGACCTGATTGGCCAGGATGTCGTCGTGCGCACGCTGCAGAACGCCCTGGCGAGCGGCGAGGTGGCGCACGCCTATGTGTTTGCGGGCCGGCGCGGGGTGGGAAAGACGACCGCCGCAAGAATCCTGGCGAGGGCCTTGAACTGCGCGCAGGGACCGACGCCGCAACCGTGCGGAGCGTGCAGTGCCTGCGTGGACATCGCCGAAGGCCGGGCGCTCGATGTGCTGGAGATCGACGCCGCCTCCAACCGCGGCATCGACGACGTGCGCGAGCTGCGCGAAACGGCCCGCGCCATGCCGGTGCGGGACCGCTATCGCGTCTTCATTCTCGACGAGGCGCACCAGTTGTCGCGCGATGCCTGGGGGGCGCTGCTGAAGATCGTCGAGGAGCCGCCGCCGCATGTGGTCTTCGTGCTGGCATCGACGGACAAGCAGAAGTTCCCGGCCACCATCCTGTCCCGCTGCCAGCAACTGGACTTTCGGCCAGTGCCCACGGATGTCCTGCGCGCCCACCTGACGAAGGTGGCTGGCGCCGAGAACTTCCCCCTGCCCGACGGCGCCGCGCTGCTGCTCGCCCAGTCGGCGGATGGCAGCGTCCGCGACGCGCTGTCGCTGCTGGATCGCCTGCGAGCCTTCGCACCGGCCGGAATCGACGAGGCCGCCGTGGCCGAGGTGCTCGGCTTGCCGTCCTTCGAGGTGGTGCTCTCGGCGTGGGACGCCGTCATCGCGGGAGACGTGGCGGCGGTGCTGCAACTGCTGCGGGATGCCGAGGTGAGGGGGACGGACGCAGTGGCGGTGTTCGAGGCGTTGACCTCGTTCGCCCACACCGCGCTGCTGCTCGCCTGCGCCCCCGACGCGCCCATCCCCTACGCGGCGGAGCAGCGCCCGGTGCTGATGGTGCGGGCGGAAGCGGCAGGCGAGCTGCGACTGGTTCGCCTGCTCGGGCAGCTTCTCGAGCAGCGTCGCCTGATCACGGATGCCGACCACAGCGGCCTGGCCGTGGCCGTGGCCATGGCACGGCTGGCGCTGTGGCCGCGGGTCCGGCAGATCGAGGAGCTACTGGCGGGAAACCCGACGCCTGTCCTAGACGGGGGGCACACAAACCAGCGCCGGGCATCGGCGAGCCCGGCCCCCCGCCCGAGCGATTCCTCAGGTGAGTCCGGGGACGTGCGGCGCCGGCTGGCGGCGGCACTCGACGACGCAGGCGCCCACCTCCTGGCGGCCGGGGTGATCTCGGCGAGCGCCGCCAGGGTTGAGGGAGGGGTCTTGCACCTGGTCTACTCGCCTTCGGCCATGGCGAACGGCGGCGCCGTGGCGGACTCCGTGACGGAGATTGCCGCGGCGGCGCGGCGCGCAGGGATCGCCGACGAGGTGCGGGTGGAGAGCGCCGGTACCGTCCCGTCCCGGCCTGCGGCGCCCAGCGACCTGCGGGAACGAGTGGAGGCGCATGAGGGAGTCCAGCGGATCCTGGAGATCTTCGGCGGCCGCATCGAGCGCGTGGAGGAGAAGCCATGAACGTCGCCAAGCTGCTGCAGCAGGCGCAGCAGGCCCAGGAGCAGATGCAACGCACGCTCGCCGGCCTGGAGGTGGAGGGCTCGGCCGGGGGCGGCCTGGTGAAGGTGCGCCTCAACGGCCTGAAGGAACTGCGCGGCGTTTCCATCGACGCCAGCGCTCTCGCCGGCGAGGAGGTCGGCCTGCTTGAGGATCTGGTCATGGCGGCCTGGGAAGACGCATCGCGGCGCCTGGCGGAACACACCCGGCAGGCGCTGGGCGCCATGGGTCTGCCCGCCGGTCTCGAGGGCCTGGTGTGATGGAGTTGCGGCCCGCCTCGGTACAGGCGCTGCTGGCCGAGCTGGAACAGCTTCCGGGAGTGGGTCCGCGCACCGCCGTGCGACTCGCCCAGCACCTGCTGCGCCAGCCAGCCGGGGCGCAGCGGTTGGCGGCGGCGCTGGAACGGGCCGCCGCGGGGGTCCGGCACTGCGCCACCTGCTTCCTGCCGGCCGAGGAAGAGACCTGCCCGGTGTGTCGGGCCGCCGAGCGCGACCGCGGTGTGGTGTGCGTGGTCGAGGATCCGGTGAACGCGTGGTCGATCGAGGCCACCGGCGAATTCGATGGGCTGTACCACGTTCTGCTGGGCACGCTCGATCCCCTGCACGGCGTCGGCCCGGAGCAGCTCACCATTGCTGCGCTGGTCGAGCGGGTGCGGGCCGATGCGGTGCGCGAAGTCATCCTCGCCACCAACCCCACGGTGGAGGGCGAAGCCACGGCCCACTTCGTCGCCGGCTTGCTGCGACGCAGCGGGGTGCAGATCAGTCGCATCGCCTTCGGCCTGCCGGCGGGGGGAGAGATCTCCTACGCCGACCAGGTCACCCTTTCCCGCTCACTGGCGGGCCGCCGAGGGATCGAGTGATCCTCTGTGGGTTTCCCCGCTCGCGGCGGAGGCGGTGAAGTGCGCTATACTCCCCTGCGGACGCGCGGAGGCGGGGTGTCATGGCCATCTTGAGTCAGAGCATGGTGATATACGAGGAGGAGTTCGAACGTATCAGCTCCGTCCTCGCCCGTCTTTGGGTCGACGCAAACGCGAAAATCGTTTTTCTCGTCGACAAGAACGGCCAGCAGCTTGCGGCCAAGGGTGATCTGGACAGGGTTGACACGACGTCGCTGGCATCGCTGACGGCGGGCAACGTCGCCGCCACCGACGGCCTGGCGCGGCTGATCGGTGAGAAGGAATTCTCCATCCTCTTCCACGAGGGTGAGCGCGACAACATCCACATTTCCATCGTCGGACAGCGGCTGATCCTCGTCGTGATCTTCGATGAACGTTCGTCGCTCGGGCTGGTACGGCTGCGGGTCCGCAAGGCGGCGGCGGAGCTGGAGGAGGTGCTCTCTCAGATGGCCGACAAGGCGGCGCAGCGGGGCGATGAAGTGGTGTCTCCGTTCGCCGAAATCACCGACGAAGATATCGACAACCTGTTCTCCGAATGAGCTTTATCAACTACGCCTCGCGCGAGATCAACTGCAAGATCGTCTACTACGGCCCTGGACTGGGCGGCAAGACGACCAATCTGCAGTTCATTTACGCGAAGACGAATCCCTCCAACAAGGGCCAGCTCATCTCGCTGGCCACCGAGACCGACCGTACCCTGTTCTTCGACTTCCTGCCGCTGGATCTGGGAACGGTGCGGGGCTTTCGCACCCGCTTCCACCTCTACACCGTGCCCGGGCAGGTGTTCTACGACGCCTCCCGCAAGCTCATCCTCAAAGGGGTGGACGGAGTCGTGTTCGTGGCGGATTCTCAAGAAGCGCGCATGGACGCCAACCTGGAATCCCTCGACAACCTCAAGATCAACCTGCGGGAGAACGGCTTCGACCTGATGACCGTGCCCTATGTTCTGCAGCACAACAAGCGGGATCTGCCCACGGCCGTGCCGGTCGAGACCATGCATCGCATGTTGAACGTCAAGGGTGAGCAGGAGTTCGAGGCGGTCGCTCCAACTGGGGCCGGCGTTTTCGAGACCTTGAAGGCGGTGGCCAAGCTTGTGCTGCAGGAGCTCTCCCGGCGGTAGGTCCCCCCGCTGAAGCGGGACAACCCCCCACACGAAGTACAATGTCGAAGTCTCCCACCGGGATGAGGTGAGGCGGTGCCCCGGCGTGGCGAGGGCCATCGCGACCGCGCCCGACTCGCCGGGGAACAGGGAGACGCTCGGAGGGTGTGATGTGTGGCATTGTCGGGTACGTGGGGCCGCGCGAGGCGGTCCCCGTGGTCCTGGAGGCACTGCGGCGGCTGGAGTATCGCGGCTACGATTCGGCAGGAATCGCGGTGGTCACCGACGGACGCCTGGAGGTGGTGCGCGCCGAGGGGAAGCTCATCAATCTGGTGGAACGCGCCTACAGGGCGGGCTTCCGCGCCTACCTGGCGGTGGGCCACACGCGCTGGGCCACGCACGGGCCGCCCACCGAACGAAACGCCCACCCGCACACCGACGCCACCCGGCGCGTAGCGGTTGTGCACAACGGCATCATCGAGAACTTCCAGGAGTTTCGCCGCGAGCTGAGGGCGAGGGGGGTGCAGTGTGCGTCCGACACCGACTCGGAGGTGATCGCACACCTTCTCGGCGACGGACACAGCGACTTGCCGGCCGCGGTGGCTGCCCTGCGCCCCAGACTGCAGGGGCAGTACGCCGTGGTGGCGGTCAGCGCCGACCGGCCTGACACGCTCGTCGCGTTTCGCAACGGGCCGCCGCTGGTGATCGGCGTGGGCGACGGCGAGATGATCGTCGCCTCCGACCCCGCCGCCGTGGTATCCCTGACCCGGCGCTGCGTGCACCTGGAGGACGGCGACATGGCGGTGGTCACCGCTGCCGGGGCGCGGCTTCTTGACGCGTCCGGCCGGGTGGTGGAACGACCGTCCGTGGTGCTGGACTGGGAACCGGGAGAGGTGGAGCGGGGCGGCTTCCGGCACTTCATGCTCAAGGAGATCCACGAGCAACCAGGCGCCGTGGCGCAAACCCTCGAGGCCTTGCTGCCCCAATCGGGCGGGGAGCCGTCTCTGGCACACCTGGGTTTGCCTGCCAAGCGGCTGGCGGCAGTGAAACAGGTCCACATCGTCGCCTGCGGCACTTCCTGGCACGCCGGCTTGGTGGGTAAGTTCTACCTGGAACGGTTGGCGCGAATTCCCACCGAGGTCGAGTACGCCTCGGAGTTTCGCTACCGCGAGCCGATTCTCGAGGGTGACTCGCTGGTCCTCGGGATCACCCAGTCAGGCGAGACTGCCGACACCATTGCGGCGATGCGCCTGGCGCGGGAGCGGGGCGCGTGGCTGGCAGCGGTGTGCAACGTGGCCGGATCTCACGCCACGCGCCTCGCCGAGGCCACCCTGCTCACCCACGCCGGTCCCGAGATCGGCGTTGCCTCGACCAAGGCGTTCACCACGCAGCTGGCGGCCCTGCTGGCGCTGGCGCTGGCGGCGCGCCGCGCGCGCGGCATCGGCAACGGCGAGGGCGACGCGCTGCTGGCGCGAGCGCGCGCCCTCCCGTACGAGCTGGAACGGCTGCTGGCGCGCGGCGCCG
>JBBINC010000012.1:0-49382 GCA_037444085.1 Acidobacteriota bacterium
CCGCTCGCCCCCGCCCCCCCGCTTGACACGACCGACCTACTCATAGACGTGTCTGTCGGGAGCGACCCGGCTCACCTCCGGGGGGTGGGAGACCACCCGCGTCTCGCGTCGTACGTCAGCGCCGGCGCCGTTTCGCTTCCCGCCGCCGCTCGAAGAGCCGGCTCACGCCCAACGCCACCGGCGAGGCAATGTAGATCGACGAGTACGTCCCGATGATGACGCCAACCAGCAGCACGAAGGCGAAGGTGTTGATGACGTCGCCGCCGAACAGGAATAGCGCCGCCACGACGATGAAGGTCAGGCCCGACGTGATGATGGTGCGCGAGAGCGTCTGGTTGATTGCCTTGTCGATCAGCGCCGCCAATGGCATGCCGCGCTCCAGCTTGAGCCGCTCGCGGATGCGGTCGAAGATCACCACCGTATCGTTGACCGAGTAGCCGACCAGAGTGAGCAGGGCGGCGACGGTTGGCAGGTTCATCTCCCGCTGGGTGAGCGACAGCGCCCCCAGAGTGATGAGCACGTCGTGGAAGAGGGCGGCGAGGGCGCCGATGCCGTAGGGCAACTGGAAGCGGAACCAGATGTACACCAGCATGCCGGCCAGCGAGAACACCACCGCCAGGGTCGCCTTGTTGCGCAGGTCCTTGCCCACCAGGGGGCCGACGTTGTCGGCGGCGAGCATGGCGAACTCGCCGAATACCGCGTCGTTGGCGAAGAAGCGGCGGACCCCGGGGGACAGCACCTCGACCCTCTCCAGGTCGCTCATGCCTTTGAGCACGCCGGTCTCCCTACGAAACTCCAGCAGCGCCGCCGCCATGGGCTGGTAGTGCTCCCGGCGCCGCTCCACCGAGCCGCCGACGGCCTCCGGGTCGGCCTGGGCGAGGGCGTCGCGAATGGCGTCGGCGCCGTCCCGGTTCAGGTGCACGGCAGCGTCGGCCACGTCGAACTCCCGCTCCAGGGCGTCGACCATGGCCTTGGTGAAATCACCCTCGGCCTCGGGGTTCTGCATGCGCACCAGAATCTCGTGCAGACCCTCCTCGTCGAAGCGCTGGATGGTCACCTCACCCAGGTTGAGGGCCTCGAGGGCGCGGCGCACCCTGGGGATGTCGGGCGCGTCCTGGAAGCGCAATGTGAGCTGGGTGCCGCCGGCGAAGTCGACCCCCATGACCAGTCCCTTGCCCAGGAAGAGAGCGACGAGAGACGCTGCCAGCAGCACCAGGGAGGCGCCGATGAAGGCCCACCTGTAGCGCATGAACGGGAAGTTGGTGTTGGCGAGAAAGCGCATGCTAGTGACTCCCGGCGCCTAGATGGACAGCGTCTGGGCGCGACCCTTGCGGGCCAGGATCGTCTCGAACAGCGTCCGCGACGTGAACACGGCGGTGAACATCGAGATCAGAAGGCCGATGGAGAGCGTCACGGCGAAGCCCTTGATCGGCCCGGTGCCGAACTGGAACAGGAAGAGGGCGGCGATCAGGGTGGTGAGGTTGGAGTCGACGATCGTCCCGAAGGCGCGGGAAAACCCCAGCTCCACCGCCGAGCGCACCGTCTTGCCGAGCCCGAGTTCTTCGCGGATGCGCTCGAAGATGAGCACGTTGGCGTCCACCGCCATGCCGATGGTGAGGATGATGCCGGCAATGCCGGGCAGCGTGAGGGTGGCCTTGAGCGCCGCCATGGCGCCCAGCAGGATGACGGCGTTGAGGATCAGCGCCAGGTCGGCGTTGATCCCAGCTCCGCGGTAGTACAACAGCATGAACACGATGACCAGAGCCAGACCGACCAGGCCGGCGCGCAGGCCGCGGATCACCGATTCGCGCCCCAGGCTGGGGCCGACGGTGCGTTCCTCCAGGTAGGTGATCGACGCCGGCAGGGCTCCGGCGCGCAGCACCAGCGACAGGTCCTCGGCCTGCTGGACGGTGAACGAGCCCTCGATGATCCCCTCGTCGCGAATCTGGCCGCGGATCACCGGCGCCGAGCGAACCCGACTGTCCAGCACGATCGCCATGCGCTCGCCGATGTGGCTGCGGGTGTAGTCCTCGAACTTGGTGCCGCCGTCGGGGGTGAGGAAGAAACTCACCGCCGGCTGGTTGTAGCGGTCCTGGGAGCGCCGCGCGTTGCGCAGGTCGCGGCCGGTGATCACCGAGGCGCGCTTGAGGAGGAAGAATTCACGTCCGGTGACTCGACCCTCCAGGTCCTCGACGTCCCCCACCACCACCTCGGAGTCGTCGGGAACAACGCCGCCGTGCGCCGCCAGCAACGCTTCCCGCGTCGGCGCCACCGACACCACCGGCTTGATCTCCAGGAAGGCCGTGGCGCGGATCAACTCCTTGACTCGACCGGGGTCATCGACGCCGGGGAGCTGCACGACGATGCGGTCGCCCTCGATCCCCTGCCGCTGGATGACCGGCTCGGCAACACCGAACTGGTCGATGCGGTTGCGGATCGTCTCCAGTCCCTGGCGCACCGCCATGTCCCTGATGGAACGCGCCACCTCCGGCTTGAGGGCGGCCTCGATATTGACACCGCGCGAGATGTTGAAGTCGAGGAGCCGGTCCTCGATGATCTCGTCGACCACTTTGGGATCGGCCCCCGGTGTCATTCTGAAGGCGAACCCGTGCCCGTCCTCCAAGCGCTGCACTCCGGCCGGCGCCGCCCCCTTGCTGGTCAGCTCGGTGCGCACCCGCTCCATGGCGGCGTCCACCTCGGCGCGCAGCGCGTCCCCGGTGTTCACCTGCAACACCAGGTGAATGCCCCCTTTGAGGTCAAGCCCGAGGTTGATCTTCTCCTTCGGCGGCACCATCATCACCACTGCCGCCACCGTGACCGCCCCGATGAGCAGCCACCGCCAGGTCAGGTTCCTCTTCATCTTTTTTCAGACCTCACTCGCTCGAGCCGAAACTCACGTTCGCCGCATCCCCGGCCAACCCGGCCACCGCCGAGCGCGCCACCTGCAGCTTGACGTTCTCGGCCACGCGCACGTGCAGCACGTCGCCCTGGACGTCCACCACCGTGCCGAAGATGCCGCCGGTCGTCACCACGCGGTCGCCGCGGGTCAACTTGGAGAGCATCTGCTGGTGCTTCTTCTGGCGGCGCCGCATGGGCAGGATCATTACCAGATAGAAGATGACGAAGATGAGAATCAGCGGTGCCAGCTGCATCAACACGTTGGGCTGCTGTTGCATGGGGACTCCCTCGCTGCCGTCTCTAGCGGTCGGTGCGAGCCAACTCCAGCTCGCGCCGCAGCTCGAGAAAACGGCCATTGATAATAGCCCACCGCAGCCGTCGCATCAAGGCCAAGTAGAAGTGCAGGTTGTGGACGGTCGCCAGGACCACGACAGCGGCTTCCCGGGCCAGGTAGAGGTGGCGCAGATAGGCCATGGAGCACGACCGGCAGGTGGGGCAGGAGCAGTCCGGGTCAGGGGGTTCACCGGCGGTGCGCCAGCGGGCCTGCTTGAGTACCCGAGGCCCGCGGCTGGTGTGCAGCAGGCCGTTGCGGGCGTTGCGGGTCGGGATGACGCAGTCGAACAGATCGACGCCGCACGCCACCGCGTGCAGCAGATCCTCGGGTGTGCCCACGCCCATCAGGTAGCGCGGGCGGTCGGCCGGTAGCAGCGGCGCCGCCGCCGCCACCCCTTCCCACAGCGCCGGCTGCTCCTCGCCCACCGAGAAGCCGCCCAGGGCGTACCCCTCGAACTTGAGTGGCAGGAGTTCCTCCACCGCGCGGCGGCGCAGCCCCGCGTCAAGCCCTCCCTGCACGATCCCGAACAGCAGCGTGGGGCTTCCGGCCGGCAGGACGGCACGGCAACGGCGAGCCCACCCAGAGGTCAGCGCCACCGCCCGTTGAAGCTCGGCCGGAGACGACGGCAGGGGCGGGCAGACATCCAGCGCCATGGCCACGTCCACCCCCAGGCGGCGTTGCGCCTGCACACACCCCTCCGGCGTCAGGCGCAGCTCGGCCCCGTCCAGGTGGGAGCGAAAGGTGACGCCGCCGTCGTCGTAGCGCCGGCGGGCCGCCAGGGAATACACCTGAAAGCCGCCCGAATCGGTGAGGATCGGACCCGGCCAGGCCATAAAGGCGTGCAGGCCGCCCAGGCTCTCGATCGCCTCGACTCCGGGACGCACCAGCAGGTGGTAGGTGTTAGCCAGCACCATCTCCGGCCCCAGACTTGCCAGCTCCCAGGGGGCCAGTCCCTTGACGCTGCCGGCGGTGCCCACCGGCATGAAGGCCGGGGTGCGCACGGTGCCGTGGGCGGTCGCCAGCTCGGCGGCACGGGCGAATGAATCTAAATCCCGGGCGACGACGGTGAAGGCGCCGGTCACGCTACTCGCGACTGGCGAGCTTCACCTCCACGACGTTGACGTCGCCCGGCAGGTCTAGGGCGAACAGCGTCTCAGACACCGGTTGGTTGAGGACCACGTCATGGAAGGTATAGGCGGTGCGGTCGCCATCCGCCTCGACGTACGACACGGCCACGGGAATGAACCGGGTGCGATCGATTACCACCTCGACCCGCTGCAGGCGCCGCTTCAGCGCCACCGAAACCGGGTCGAGCAGGAACTCATAGTCGCGCCTCTCGCCAGCATCCCGGAAGGTGAACGAGAAGTAGCGCTTGAGGGTGTCGAGCGGCTCCGCTGCGCCAAGGAAGCGGAAGACGCGACGCTGCATGCGGCCGATCTCAATCCGCTCGGCCCGCTTCTCCTCGGGCCGGTAGGTGATGGCCACGCCGTCCGCGATCACCACCTCCATGGGGCGGGGAGACTGGTACTGCCAGCGCACCGAGTCGGGCGCCGCGAAGTAGAACACGCCGCGGCTCACGCTGGGCGCCGCCAGCAGGCGGCTCTCCCGCACCTGCTCGAAACGCGCCGTCATGGTGGACACCCGCGACTGCGCTTCGGCCACCCGGTCGAGCACCGCCGCCACCTTCTCCGTGCCCTTCAACTCCGCCGGCACAGGATCCTGCGCCGGGGCCGAAAGCGCCGCCAACAGGCAAAGAAGAGAAGCCCCGCCACGCATCGACGGGCACCCTAGCAAACGCCCCACCCCGGGGTCAATCGACCGCCGGGGCCGGGCGGAGGGTGATCTCATAGGCGAGTTGATCGCGCGACAACGTCACGCGCGAAAAAGGCGGCACCGAGGTGACCAGCCAGACGTTGCCGCCAATCACCGAGCCGCGCCCCACCACGGTCTCGCCTCCCAGGATGGTCGCCCCGGCATAAACGACCACGTCGTCCTCCAGGGTGGGATGACGCTTGCCGCCGCGCAGCGGCGTGCCTGAGCGATCGCGGGGCAGCGACAGCGCCCCCAGGGTGACGCCCTGATAGAGCTTCACCCGATCACCGATCACCGTGGTCTCGCCGATCACCACCCCGGTGCCGTGGTCGATGAAGAACTCGCGCCCGATGCGTGCGCCAGGGTGGATATCCACCCCGGTCTCGTTGTGGGCGAACTCGGTCATGATGCGCGGCACCAGCGGTACGCCCAGCTCCTTGAGCAGGTGCGCGATGCGGTAGGTGAACACGGCCTTGACCCCCGGGTAGGCGAGAATCACTTCCTCCAGGCAGGAGGCGGCGGGATCGCCCTCGTACGCTGCGCGCACATCGCCCCCAACCAGGTCCATCACCTCGGGAAGGCGTTCGTAGAAGAGGGTCACTGTCTCCTGCGCGTCTGCCGGCTGCGGTATGGGGCGCTGCTCTCGCAGCAACCGGCACGGGACCTGCAGGGCCTTCCGCACTTCCCGGATCAGCCGGCGGGAGAGGGCGTAGAGCTGATCAGCCAGGTGGGCGCGCAGGTACTCCCGATACAGCTCCTGATCGCCGAAGTAGCCCGGGTAGATGACTTCCTGCAGGCCGCGCAGGATGGCGATGATCTCCTTCTTCTGCGGCAGCGATTCTTCGCCACTGTGGAAGAGCGGCTCGCCCCGCGCCTCCACGCTGCGAGTGATCCCCTCGATGGCTTCGAGCAAGCGCTCCTTGTACTGGTTGGCGCCCACATCGCCTCCCACCTCCTACAAACCGATCTCGAAGGCGAGGCATTCTACCTCCCGGCGCGACGCGCCGGACCCTCCAGTACAATCCCATGGCGGAGGTGGATGTGCCGCAGGGATCGGTCACGGTCTGCTACGCCGGCGAGCGGCGACAGGTAGCGTCCGGCACCACCGTCAGGGAGCTGCTGGAGGCCTGTCACGGCGCAGCGCCGCCCGACGTGGTGGCGGCGCTGGTCAACCGCCGCCTGGTCTCCCTGGACTTCCCGCTGCGCGGCATCCAGGTTGAGATGGACGCCGTCCGGGTGGCCTCGCGCGAAGGCCAGGCGGTGGTACGGCGGTCCATCTCCCTGGTGCTCCTGGAGGCGGCGCACCAGCTGTACCCGGAGGGGCGGCTGGTGGTAGGGCAGTCCCTCGGCGGGGGGTACTTCTACTCCTGGCACGGGATCACCTCCCTCACCGCCGGGGTGGTGGCCTCGCTGGAGCGGCGCATGCGGGAACTGTGCGACGAGGACCGCCCCATTGCCCGCCGCACCGCCACCCTGGAGGAGGCGGAAGCGCTGTTCCGCGGCAACGGGCACACCTCCACCCTGCAGTTACTGGCCACCCATCGCTCCTCCACCGTGCCGGTGGTGAGCTGCGGCGCGGTGATGGACATCGCCCATGGCCCTTGCGCCCCCTCGACCGGGCTCCTCAAGGGGTTCACCCTGGCCCTTTACGAGGACGGTCTTCTGCTGCGCTTCCCCCGCGACGGCGACGCCGCCCTGCCGGCGCTGCGGCCGCAGCCTAAGCTGTTCGCCGCCTACCGCGAAACCAGGCGGTGGAACGAGGCCGTGGGGGTCGCCCACGTCGGCTCCCTGAACGGGGCGTGTCTGTCCGGCGAGGTGGCGCAGGTCATCAAGATCGCCGAGGGGTTCCACGAGAAGCGGATCGCCCAGATCGCCGACGCCATCGCCGAACGGCGCGGCACGGTGCGGGTGGTGCTGGTCGCCGGCCCTTCCGCCTCCGGCAAGACCACCTTCATCCAGAGACTGGGGATTCAACTGCGAGTCAATGGCATTCACCCGGTCGGTCTGTCCCTGGATAACTACTTCGTGGACCGCGCCCACACACCCCCCGGAGAGGACGGCAAGCCCGACTACGAATCGCTGGAGGCGCTCGATCTCGCGCTGCTCAATACCAACCTGGCGTCACTGCTCCGCGGTGAAGAGACCGACATCCCGCGCTACGACTTCACCCTGGGACGGCGCGTCGCGCCCGACCGCTGGCAGCGCCTGCGCCTGGCGCCCCATCAGGTGCTCCTGATCGAGGGCATCCATGCGCTGAATCCCCAGCTCACAACCGCGATCCCCCCGGACAGCGCCTACAAGGTCTTCATCTCGGCGTTGACCCAGCTCACCCTGGACGACCACAACCGCATCTTCACCTCCGACGCCCGCCTGCTGCGCCGGATCGTGCGCGACCGGTTGTTCCGCAATCACGCCGCCACCCGCACGCTGGAGATGTGGCCGGCGGTGCGCCGCGGTGAAGTCCGCTGGATCTTCCCCTTCCAGGAGAGTGCGGACGTGCTCTTCAACTCCGCCCTGGTGTACGAGCCGGCGGTGCTGAAGGTGTTCGCCGAGCGATTTCTGCTGGAGGTACCGCGCGAGCACCCCGCCTACACCGAGGCCTATCGGCTGCTCAAGTTTCTCGCCTGGTTCGTGCCCGTCTTCCAGGACGACGTCCCGCACACTTCGCTGCTGCGCGAGTTTATCGGCGGTTCTGCCTTCGGCGACTGACCGGCGCCCGGCGCGCCACGGGGGCCGCTGTGGCGCCGAGGGACCCCATTCCCCTGCGGGCGGGGGGGTCCGGCCCTACCCCCTGACGTTCTCTTTCAGCTCCTTGCCGGGGCGAAAGCGCACGGCGCGGGAGGGGGCGACGGAGGTCATGGCGCCGGTGCGCGGGTTGCGCACCTGCCGTTCGGGCCGCTCGGAGGTGTAGAAGCTACCGAGGCCCGGAATCACCACGCGCTCACCCGCGGCAAGCCACTCGTTGACGGCGTCCACCATCACCTCGAGAGCGCGGGCGGCGTGCGCCTTGGGCATCCCGGTCTCAAAGGCGATGCGCTCGACCAGTTCGGTCTTCCCAGACATTCCGGACCCCCTGCGCGACGAGGGTACGCCAGACGACGGCGGCAGGCAAGGGCGTCCCCGGCCCCGGCGATTGTCAGGTCGGGCGAACCTCCGGTGCACTCGTCTCGGCCGGCGGGCGTCGCAGCAGGTGGGCGGTGAACCCATCGCCCCATTCGCCAGGTAGAATCGCCGTGCCGCCGCTCGGCAGGCGGTAGGCCGGAAGATCGCGCAGGCGCTCCGGCGCCAGCGGCACAACCTCCATCGGCGCCCCGCCGATCACCTGGCTGTTCTCCTCCGGCTCAAGGGAGCAGGTGGCGTAGAGCACGTACCCGCCCGGCCGAACGGCCGCCGCGGCGGCGTCGAGCAGCTGGCGCTGCAGTGACTGGAAGGCGGTGAGGTCGTTGAGGGCAAGACGCCAGCGAATCTCGGGATGGCGGCGCAGGGTCCCGGTGCCGGAGCACGGCGCGTCGAGAAGAATTGCAGCGAACGACCCTGGCTTGAAGGGGGCCAGGAGGCCGTCGGCGGCCACCACCGGCGGCTGGGCGGCGAAGGTGTGCAGCCGCAGGGTCTCACGCATGGCGATGACTCGGCCCAGATGCCGATCGAGGGCTACCCGCCAGCCGCCGGGTCGCTCGCTTCCCAGCACCAGGCTCTTGCCGCCCGGCGCCGCCGCCCAGTCGGCCGTCGGGCCTTCGACCTCGGGGAGCAGTCGCGCCACCGCCACGGCGTGCGGATCGATGGCGTAGCCGCGCCCGCGCTTGAGCCAGGCCGCCACCGCTGCGGCGTTGTGGACGACCTGGAGGACACCCGGCACGTAGGGGTGGGGGGACATAACACACCCTTCATCGGCCAGATCTTCGAGAGGCGACACCGAGGCCAGCAGATACATCGGAGCGGGTTGCTGATTCGCGTGCAGCACGGCCTCGATCTGGTCGGCGGACAGCCACGCACCCCAGCGCTCCACCAGCCACTGCGGGTGCGAGTGGCGCAGCCACAAGGGCGCGTCGTCGTCCTCGAACCAGCCGCCGGCGACGGCACGCCGCAGCACGGCGTTGACCAGGCCAGCCGCGGCGGGCACGACGGCTCGGGCAACCCGCACCGCCTCGGCCACCGCCACCGGTACCGGCGTGTCCATGCGCAGTGCCTCGTACAGGCCCACCCGCAACGCCGCGCGGATCTCCGGGTCGAGGGTCATCGCCGGCTGCCGGAGATGCGGCGCCAGGAGCCGGTCCAGCACCATTTGCCAGCGCAGAACGCCGAGTACGACTTCGCGGAGAAACGGCGTAGCATCGCCGAGCAGGCGTGCGGCGTGCGCCCGCCGAGCCTCTACCCGCGCCAGGGTGAGGACAGCCCGGCGACGCGGATCAGGCGAACCGCTCTCCGCGCGCAATGCGCTCCCCCAGGATGAAGGCGTCCGCCGGCAGCCGGCGCCTGCCCTCCCGCTGCAACTCGGTCAACAGACCGGTGGTGCCCTCGCCGAAGCGTACCAGGATGCCCGCGGCCGAACAGCCAAGCACCGTTCCCGCCGCCTCGTCGCCCGGCACGCCCCCTGCGGCTTCCATTCCGTGCACCTTCACTCTCCCACCGCGCATCGTGCAGTACACACCCGGCCACGGGTCGAACGCCCGGCAGCGGTTGGCCCACACCTGCGCGGGGAGGGAAAAGTCGATGCGCCCCAGCTTGCGATCGAGCTTGGGAGTGAGGGTCGCGGCGGCGTGGTCTTGGGGACGGGGCCGGAGTCTGGCGGCGGCGAGACCGGCGAGGGTCTCGACAACCAGCCCGGCGCCAAGCCGCGCCAGTCTGGCCTCCAGTTCAGGAAAACGCTCGCGCGCCTCGATGGGCGTCTTCTCCTGCAGCAGGATGGGGCCCGTGTCCATCCCCTCATCGAGGAGCATGGTGGTCGCACCGGTAACCTCGTCGCCGCTGGCGATTGCCCAGTGGATGGGCGAGGGCCCGCGATGGCGGGGCAGAAGCGACGGATGAAGGTTGACGAAACCAAGGCGCGGGACGGAAAGCAGGGTAGGCGGCAGCAGGCGCCCGTAGGCCACCACCACCGCGACGTCCGGAGCCAGCGAGCGCAGCTGCGCCACGCCGTCCGCGTCGCCCGCCTTTCTCGGCTGGGCGGAGGGCAGACCCAGTCGCCTCGCCGCCGCCGCCACCGCCGGGGTGGCGAGGTGGAGGTGTCGACCGGCGGGTTGATCGGGGCGCGAGACGACGAGGACCACCTCGTGCCCCGCGACCGCCACAGCCTCCAGGGAAGGGACGGAAAACTCGGGAGTTCCGTAGAAGACGACGCGCATACGCTGAAGTGTACACGGCGCTGGAATGGCGGGGCGCCCACGTACGGTTGTCAGCGGGGAGGCCGAGTTGGCATCCCCCGGCACCCTGGCTACCATCTTTCTCATCGTCTTCACCGATCTCATCGGCTTCGGCATCGTCATCCCGTTGCTGCCGCTGTACGCCGAGACGATGAACCCGTCGCCGCTGCAGTTCGGCCTCTTGATGGCGTGCTTCTCCCTGATGCAGCTTTTCTTCGCGCCGATCCTCGGGCGGCTCTCGGACCGCCTGGGACGCCGGCCGGTCCTCCTGGTGTCGCTCGCCGGTGCGGTCGCCGGATATCTGCTCTTCGCTTTCGCTGACTCGTTTGTCCTGCTACTGCTCTCCCGCGTGGTCGCAGGCATCGCTGGTGCCAACATCGCCACCGCGCAGGCGGTTATCGCCGACGTGACGCCGCCCGAGCAGCGGGCGCGCGGCATGGGCCTGATCGGGGCGGCGTTCGGACTCGGCTTCATCGCCGGACCGGCGCTGGCCGGCCTGTTGGTCCGCATCTCCCCCGCCGCACCGGGCATCGCCGCCGCCACCTTCTCCGCCAGCGCCATGGTGATGGCTGCCGTGCTGCTGAAGGAGTCGCTGCCCCTCGAGCGCCGCGGTTGGCCGAATCGCCCCCGCCGGGGAGTACCGGCCATGCTGCACGCCTGGCGCGATCCGGCGCTCGGTCCGTTGCTGGCGATCACTCTGACCGTGATCGCCGGGTTCTCCGCCTTCGAGGTCACGTTCGCTCAGCTCGTCTACCGTCGCTTCGGCCTGCACGCCGGCAACATCGCCTTCCTCTTCGCCTACGTCGGCGTACTGGCGGCGGCGATGCAGGGACTCCTGGTGGGCCGCCTGTCACGCCGGCTGGGCGACCGCCGCCTCCTGCTTGGCGGTCTGGCCAGCACCGCGCTGGGCCTCTTCCTGGTCGCTGCGCAGCACTCCCTGCCGGGGCTGGTCGTGGTGCTGCCGGTGCTCGCGTTCGGGCAGGCGATGGTCATGCCCGCCCTGTCCACCCTGGTGTCCCACGGCGCGCCCGGAGACCGGCAGGGCGAGACCCTTGGCGCCTATCAGGGGTCCGCCTCGCTGGCGCGGGTCATCGGTCCAGTGGCGGGACAACTGGCGCTCGGCCATCTCGGCCTCGGCGCACCGGCGATCGCTGCCGGGGTGGCCGCCGCGGCTGCGGCGGTGGCCGCCGCGGCCTTGCCCCCGCGCGCCCCCGCCTCCCGCGTCCTGTAGCATTGCTGCCGGGATGAGGGAAGACCAGCGCCTCAACGCCACCGACAGCGAGGTCGCCGAGATCCTCGTCACCGCGCGCACCATTGCCGTGGTGGGCATCTCGGCCAGGCCCGAGCGGGACTCTCATCGCGTCGCCGCGTACCTCAAGGGCGCCGGCTACCACATGGTGCCGATCAACCCAGGGCTTGAGGAGATCCTCGGAGAGCGTTGTTTCCCTTCCCTCGCAGCCATCCCGCCGACGATCCGAGTCGATGTTGCCGATGTCTTTCGCCGTGTCGAGCGTCTCCCTGCCGTTGTCGACGACGCCATCACCAGCGGGGTGAGGGTGGTGTGGTTCCAGTCCGGTCTGCGCCACGACGGGGCCGCCGCCCGCGCCCTCGCCGCCGGCCTGAGGGTGGTGCAGGACCGCTGCCTGAAAGTCGAGCACATGCGGCTCGCAGCGCGCTGAAGCCGGGTTTGTCGGCCGATTCGCCCCTGCTATACTCCCCCGGCTGCGGCGTTGGCGTGGCGCTCCCGCCGGTCCGCAGGGTCGCATTCCACGGGCACCAGACACGGAAGGCAACGTCAAGCGGGCGCTGGAGGTCGGCGGGGCGGCGGCATGGTCGGAACGCCCGCGCGGCGATCTCTTGATGGGTCCGGGAGGAGGACCGGCCCCACCCACCCAGGGAGGTGATGGGGCAGCGAGAGGGGGAGGCGATGGCGACCACGATACCGAGAGCGACGGTGTCTCCGGCTGACGTTCACACCGTGCTGGCGCGCCACATTCTGGTGGACGGCTACCACGTCGTGCCGGACCTGGAGCGCTCGCGCGGCGCGGTGCTGGTGGATGAACGCGACCGTCGCTCCTATCTCGACTTCTATTCGAACTTCGCCTCGCAACCGCTGGGATGGAACCATCCCGCTTTCGCCGATCCCGCCTTTCGCGAGCGGCTGCTCGCCGCCGCGGTGCACAAGCCGGCCAACGCCGACCTCTACACCTGCCTGTACGCCGAATTCGTCGCCGCCTTCGCCCGCATTGCCGTACCCGATTCCCACGCCGGGCACCTGTTCTTCATCGAAGGCGGCGCTCTGGCCGTGGAGAACGCCCTCAAGGCCTCGTTCGACTGGAAGATCCGCCGCAACCGCGCCGCCGGACGGGGCGATGAGGTGGGCACCAAGGTCCTGCACTTCCGCCAGGCCTTCCACGGCCGCTCGGGGTACACCCTCTCCCTGACCAACACCTTCGACCCTCGCAAGACCGCGCTCTTCCCGAAGTTCGACTGGCCCCGCATCTCCAACCCCAAGGTCGTCTTTCCCTTGACCGACCACCTCGCCGAGGTCGAGGCGGCGGAAGCGCGAGCGCTCGATGAAATCGATGCCGCCGTGGCCCGCCACGGCCACGACATCGCCTGTCTGGTCATCGAGCCGATTCAGTCCGAGGGCGGGGACAACCACTTTCGGCCGGAGTTCCTGCGCCAGCTGCGGTGCCTGGCCGACGAGCACGATTTTCTCCTCGTCTTCGACGAGGTGCAGACGGGCCTCGGCCTGACCGGGTCGATGTGGGCGTGGCAGGGCCTGGGGGTGGAGCCGGACCTCTTCGCCTTCGGCAAGAAGGTGCAGCTGGGTGGATTCGCCGCCAACCGCCGCATCGACGAAGTGGCGGACAACGTCTTCCGCGTCTCCTCGCGCATCAACTCCACCTGGGGGGGCAACCTCACCGATATGGTGCGCGCCACCCGCATCCTCGAGGTGATCGAGGCCGAGAGCCTGGTCGACAACGCGCGCCACATGGGCGCTGCGTTGCAGGCCGGCCTGCACGAGCTGGGCCAGGAGTTTGCCGGCCGGTTCGGCCAGGTGCGCGGGCGGGGCCTGATGTGCGCCGCCGACCTGCCCACCAGCGAGCTGCGCACCCGCGCCGTCGCTCTCGCCCGGGAGGAGGGGCTCCTGGTACTGCCGTGCGGCGCCCGCTCCATCCGCTTCCGCCCTTTCCTCGATGTCTCGGCGCGCGACATCACTCGCGCCGTCGAACTGCTCCGCCGCGCCCTGCATCGGCTCCAAACCGAGGCGTAGGCCGCCGGCGGCGTGCGCTATCATACGTGGTCAGCAGATCACGCAGAAGGAGACGCCATGGCCTCCACCCCTCCCCCTTTCGACCCCACGGGCGGCCCCCCGCCGTTTGCGCCGCCGCCATTGCCTCCATCTGTGTCGCCGGTGGACGATCAGGCACAGGGTCCGGCGCTGCCGTTCGAACAGCCAGGCTATCCGTTCCTTGAGGGGCTCTACGACACGGCCAGGCTTATCATCACGACGCCGGGCGAGGCCTTCGGCCGCGCCCGCGTCTCCGGCGATCTCGGTCGACCCCTCCTGTACGCCGTGATCTTCGGCTGGATCGGCATCATCGCCAGCCAGATCTACAACATCGTCTTTCGCGGCGCGATGTGGAACGTGTTGCCGGGATTCGCCGGGCGCGAGGAGATGTTTCTCTCCACCGGCGTGAGCATCGCCACCATGGTCCTGGCGCCGATCCTGGTGCTGATCGGTGTGTTCATCGCCGCGCTGATCTTCCACCTCTTCCTCCTGCTGGTCGGAGGAGCCGGGGGCGGGCTGGCCACCACGGTGAAGGTGGTGTGCTACGCCTCCACCGTGCAGATCACCCAGGTGGTGCCTTTCTGCGGCGGCATCGTCGGCGGCCTCTGGGCGCTGGTGTTGTACATCATCGGCTTTGCCGCAGCCCACCGGACCAGCCATGGCAAGGCGGCCCTCGCCGTGCTTTTGCCGTTGGTGCTTTGCTGCGTCTGCATCGCCGCGGCGGTGGCGATGTTCGGTGCGGCGATCTGGGCCGCCATCGCCGGCAGCCGGTGAGGCTCACGACGCCGTCGCGAGAAGCACGCCAGTTGGCGCTCCTGTGGGGGGTGGCCGCGGCGGCGGCGGTGGCGCTGCGCCCATTCTGGCTGGCGCTGGCACCACTCTTGCCGGCCTGTCCCATGCGCGCCGCAACCGGCGTGCCGTGCCCCACCTGCGGCACCACCCGCACCGCCGTCGCGCTGCTTTCCGGCGACTTCCCCGCCGCCTTGCTCGCCAATCCCCTCGCCGCCGTGGTGGCCGTGGGGTTCGTCGTCGGCGGCGCGCTGGCGGTGATCTGGGTGTGCGCCAGGGGACCGGCGCCGGTGCTGTCCCAGCGCATCTCTCCGGCCCTTCGAGCCGCCATCGTGGCGGTCCTTCTCGCCAACTGGGCCTGGGTGATCGCCCACCGGTGAGCGTGACATGAAGGTCGTGGCCCAGCTTGGCCGTTGGCTCTGCCGGTCGATCCAGGCGATTCCCGTCGCACGACTTCCCGCAGTGGCCACGCTGCTCACCCTCGGTCTGGCCTTCTCAGTGGTGCTGGCCTTGCGCAGCCAGGTCGGTGGCGACCAGCTCAACATGCTGGCGAGGGGGTGGCTTTTCGCCCAGGGGGAGTGGGTGCACATCGGCATGACCACCTCCGTCAACGGCAAGGCGCCCGGGGGCGCACTGGCGCTCCTCGCCGGCGTACCCCTGTTGCTGTGGACCGACCATCGGGCGGTGGCGCTGCTGGTGGCGGCGGCGCACCTCGCGGCGTTCATCATCCTCGATCGACTGCTTCGACGCAGCGTGGGGGAGACAGAACGGCGCCTGTTCGCCCTCGTCTACTGGCTCGGCCCGTGGCGGCTTCTCTACTCCGCCCACGTGTGGAACGCCAACCTCCTTCCCGTCTTCGGGGCCATTCACCTGGCCACCAGTTTCGCCATGCGCCACCGGCGCCGCTGGGTGACCAGCGCGGCGCACGTGCTGGCGCTGGGGATCTGCGCCCAGATCCATGCCTCGGCGGCCCAGCTGGTTCTGCTCTCGGCGATTCTGGTCGTCACCCGTACGATTCGCCTCCACTGGGTGGGCGCCGCGATCGGCGCCGCGTTGGCGGGCGCTTCCCTCATCCCCTGGGTGGAAGAGGCGATGGCCAACCCGCAGCTGCTCCCGGCCGGCAAGGGATTCCCGTTTCGCGGCCTGCTGCTGGTCTTTCCCCTCCTGCGCGGCGTGCTGCTGTGGGTGCGCTTGCCCTCGCTGTTCATCACCTCGCGCATGCAACGGTACGACTTCACCACGTTGGTGGGGGGGCCGGTCGACGCCTTCCTCGTTCCCGTCGCCACCGTCCTGGCGTGGCTCGTTGGCCTGGCCTCCCTCGCCGTTCCGGTGATGGCCCTCGCCTGGCTGCTGCGCCGGACCACGAGGTTTCGCCGGCAAAGCGCGGCGGCGCAGGGGAACCGCGCCTGGTTGCTTCGCTACGTGGCGCTTACCCTTGCCGCCTCGGCCCTGGCTTTTGCCCTGTCGCCCACCACCCCGATGATCTGGCAAGGGTTCGCCCTGCTCCCCGCGGCGGCCCTCCTCGTGGCCCTGTGGGGCAGCGCCCTCGCCCGCACCCGCCTGGGTCCTCTCGTCGCTCGCGCGACGGCAGCCTGGCTGATTGGGGCAATGCTCATCTCGCTCCTGGCGGCGGCCGGCGCGCCCATGTATCGCCGCGGCGGAAGAAACGCTGTCACCGCCGCGCTTCGCCAGGACCACCCGATGCTGCACGAGCTGGGCATCCCGGCCACCACCAGCGTGCGCGCCGGCGAGGGCGGCTTCACTCCCGACGTCTTTCTCCCCAACCCCGCCGATGGCCGCTGACGACCCTACAGGGCTGGGGGCTGCGGCCGCGATCCGGGCTTGACCACAGGTACGCCCTGGGCGCAGAGAGGACACGACGCCGGCTGGTAGGTGGGGATGGAGACCGTCAGCAGAGTCGTGAAGGGCAGTGGGGCGAACGGATTGTCCTGGCCGGAGCGATTGACGATCGCCCCCACCCCGGTGACCCCGCCGCCACGCTCCTTCACCAGGGCGATGACCTCCCTGGTCGACTTGCCGGTGGTCACCACGTCCTCCACCACCAGAACGCGCAGCCCAGGCTCGATGGAGAAACCCCGGCGCAGGGCCATCGCGCCGTCGGCACGCTCGGTGAAGTAGAACGGCACGGCGAGGGCGCGGGCGACCTCGTGGCCGATCACCACGCCCCCCAGCGCCGGCGCCACCACCAGCTTGGCGGCGCACGCCTTCAGCCTTGCCGCCAGCTGCCTTCCCGCCGCCTCGGCCCGAGCCGGCTCGGCGAGGTACAGGGCGCACTGCAGGTAGCGCGGCGAGTGCAACCCCGAGGAAAGCTGGAAATGCCCCTCAAGGAAGGCTCCGGCCGCTGCGACGTCCTCGATGGTGATGCCGCCCATCACTCCTCCCGGCGAAGCCCGTAGGCCTCGATCTTCTTGTACAGGTTCGAGCGCGGCGTGTTGATGGCGCGCGCCGTGGCGGTGACGTTCCAACCGTGCCGCTCCAGTTGATGCGCGATGTACAGCCGTTCGGCGCCGCTCTGCAGGTCGGCCAGCGACGGCGCCGCCAGCAGCTCGTCCAGCTCGGTGCGTCTGCCCTGGGGAGCGGGCAAAAGATCGACACCGGAGACCTCGTCCTCGATCTGCATGATCACCGCCCGCTCGACGATGTTCTTCAGTTCCCGCACGTTCCCCGGAAAAGAGTAGCCGGCGAGCTGGCGCAGCGCCTGGTGGCTCCAGCGCTTGCAGCGCCGGCTGTACTCCTGGCAGGCCAGGCGGGTGTAGTGTTCGACCAGCAGTGGGATGTCCTCGGGATGGGAGCGCAGCGGCGGGGTGCGCAGCACGACCACGGACAGGCGAAAGTACAGGTCTTCCCGAAACCGCCCATCCCGTACCGCGGCCAGCAGGTCCTTGTTGGTGGCGGCAATGACGCGTACATCCACGTAGCGAACCGCCCCGGCCCCGACCGGCTCCACCTCCCCGTCCTGCAGCACCCGCAGCACCTTGGCCTGGGTGCGATCGGACATGTCCCCCACCTCGTCGAGGAAGATGGTGCCGCCGTCGGCCTGCACGAACTTGCCCAGCTGCCGGCGCACCGCCCCCGTGAACGAGCCCTTCTCGTGGCCGAACAGCTCGGACTCGATGAGCTCCTCGGGGATGGCGGCGCTGTTGACGCGGACAAACGGGGCGCGGGCGCGCGGCGACAGCAGGTGGATCCGCCGTGCCACCAGTTCCTTGCCGGTACCCGACTCGCCGGTGATCAGAACCGAGGCTCGGGAGGGCGCCACTCGCGCCACCTCGTCCCGCAGCCTGACGAGCTCCGCCGACTCGCCCAGCAACGGCGGCGGCTCATCCTGCGGCTCTCTGAGACGGCGGTTCTCCTCCAGCAACTGTCCGCGCGCCGCGGCGTTGCCGATCGCCAGAAGCAGCTCCGCCCGCTCGGGGGGCTTGTGCAGGAACGCCACCGCTCCGGCCTCCAGGCAGCGGGCGGCGGTGAACTCGTCGCCGTGGCCGGTGAGCACCACCACAGGCACCTCGACGCCGCGTTGGCGCAGGTTGTCCAGCAGCCCAATGCCGTCCATACCCGGCATCTTGAGGTCCAGAAGAACCGCGTGCGGCCTCTCCCGGTCGATGCGGTCCAGCCCTTCGAAGGCGTTGGCCGCCTCGGCGACCTCAAAGCCGGCGCCGGCCAACACGGCGCGCATCGCCACCCGGTTGGCGCGATCGTCGTCGATCACCAGCACCCTGCCCGCCTCGTGCACGGCGCAAGTCTATCGGATCTCGCGCCGCCGCCGATGAACAGGCGGCCTGCCTCGCCGCGTCGTCAGCCGTCCCCGACCGTCACCACGACCTTGCCCACGGTGTGGCGCCCCTGCAGCCTGGCGTGGGCGCGGGGCAGTTCGGCAAACGGCAGCACCTCGCCCACCACAGGGCGAAGCCACCCCGATGCGCGGATCGACTCCAGCCGCGAGAAACGACCCTGCAGTTCACCGGCCAGGTGGGGCAGCAGCGAGAGGTTGAAGCCCGCCAGCGTCCGGCACGGCGCCACCAGCGCCTGCGGCACCACCATGCCCATGCGGATCAGCTCACCAGCGGCGCGCAGCCAGCGCACGCGGCGCGCCCCCAGGGCAGCAGCGAAGCCGAACAACACGTAGCGGCCGTCGGGACGCAGCGCCCGCCAGCCGGGTCGCAGCAGCGCCCCCCCTACCGAGTCCAGCACCACGTCGACGCCGCCCGCCACCGCGCGGCGGTACTGCTCGTAGCCGAACACCTCGCCAGCACCCAGTTCAACCGCCAGGCGCCGCTTCGCCGCGGTCGACGCCACCGCCACCACCTCAGCCCCGGCGCGGCGGGCAAGCTGGACGGCCATGCTCCCGACGCCACCGGCGGCAGCGGTGATCACCACTCGTTCCCCGCTGCGCACCCGGCCGACGGTGTGTAGCGCGTGGTCGGCGGTAAGGCCAGTGACGGCCAGCGCGGCGCCCTCCACAAACCCGACGCCGGGTGCCAGCGGCCGCAGGTGCGTCGCCGGCACCCGCACCAGCTCCGCGTGCCCACCGAAGATGGGTACCGCCGCCACCGGCGTGCCCACCGCTGGTGCGGCCACTCCCTCGCCCAGGGCGGCGACCACGCCGCTCACCTCCATCCCCGGCACGAACGGCGGGCGCGGCACGTTGGGATAGACGCCCAGACGTGCCGCACAGTCGGCGAAGTTCAGCCCGATGGCGCGCACTGCCACGACTACCTCGCCCGCGCCCGGGCACGGCTCGGGCAGCTCGCGCAGGCTCAACGCTTCGGGGGGTCCGTAGCGCGCGGCCACCCAGGCCTTCATCGCGCCCCCGCGCGGGGATCGGCACAGCCTGGCTGGCACCGGGGAGGGGGACTCAGCGGCAGGAAACTCTCCGTGCTACTCCTCCCCCGGGGCGACCCGCACCAGCGACGGCAGCATCCCGCGCAGCTTGCTCTCGAGCTCCGCCGCCAGTTCGGCGTTTTCCCGCAGATAGGCGCGGGCGTTCTCGCGACCCTGCCCGAGGCGCGCCTCGCCGTAGGAGAACCACGTCCCCGACTTGGTGATCAGCCGGTGCTCCAGCCCCAGGTCGATGAGTTCGCCCGCCTTGGAGATCCCCTCGCCGTAGACGATGTCAAACTCCGCAACGCGGAACGGTGCCGCCACCTTGTTCTTCACCACCTTGACCTTGGTGCGGTTGCCCACCACCTCCTCGCCCGACTTGATGGCGCCGATGCGGCGGATGTCGAGCCGTACCGAGGCATAGAACTTCAGCGCCCGCCCGCCGGTGGTGGTCTCGGGATTGCCGAACATCACCCCGATCTTTTCCCGGATCTGGTTGATGAAGATGACGCACGTCCTCGACTTGGAGACGATGGCGGTGAGCTTGCGCATGGCCTGGGACATGAGCCGCGCCTGCAATCCCACCGAGGCGTCGCCCATCTCCCCCTCGAGCTCGGCGCGTGGCACCAGAGCCGCCACCGAGTCCACCACCACCACGTCCACCGAAGCGGAGCGGATCAGCGTTTCGGCGATCTCCAGTGCCTGCTCACCGCTGTCGGGCTGCGCCACGAGCAGGTTCTCGACGTCCACCCCCAACTTGCCGCAGTACTCGGGATCAAGGGCGTGCTCGGCGTCGATGAAGGCGGCCAACCCACCCACCTGCTGCGCCTGCGCGATGACGTGCAAGGCCAGTGTGGTCTTGCCCGACGACTCCGGACCGAAGATCTCCACCACCCGCCCGCGAGGGATGCCGCCCACTCCCAACGCTGCGTCGAGCCCCAGGGACCCGGTGGGAATCACGTTGACCGCCACCGCTTCCTGCTGGCCCAGGCGCATGATGGCGCCCTTGCCGAACTGCCTCTCGATCTGTGAGATGGCAGTATCCAACGCCTTGAGCTTTTCCTGGTTTACCTCAGCCATGACCTCTCCTTATCTCGTGGGGAACGAGCGTAGACGGGCTGGCCTGGAGGCCACTCAACCATGCTAGGGGCGCACGGGCTCGCCGTCAAGTCGGCAGGATCTCCAGGCGGGAGTCCCACCCACGGCGCCCGCCCCGGGTGCGGTGGCAGGAAGATCGGCTACGCCTCGCCCTCGGGGGTGAACCGGTAGCCGACACCGCGCACCGAGTGGATGAACCTGGGATCGCGGGGATCCTGCTCGAAGTAGCGGCGCAAGCGCACGATAAAGTTGTCGATGGTGCGCGAGGAGGAGCCGTATCTGTAGCCCCACACCCGCTCGAGGATCAGCTCTCGCGATACCACCTGCCCCTGCCGCTCCACCAGCAGCTTGATCAGCATGCACTCCTTCTCGGTGAGCTGCACCTCGCCGCGAGGTCCCTTGGCCTTGAATGTGCGGAAGTTGACCTCGTTATCACCGAACTTGAAGATGCCCCGCTCGGCCACCGGGGTCTGGTACCACTCCTGGCGCCGCAGAATGCCGCGGATACGCAGTACCAGCTCCTCCAGCAGGAACGGCTTGGTCATGTAGTCGTCGCCGCCGTGACGCAGGCCCGCCAGCCGGTCCGCGTCGGTGTTACGGGCGGTAAGGAAGAGTACCGGCACGCGGTTCCCGGATTCCCGAATGCGGTCGCACACCTCAAAGCCCGAAACGCCGGGCAGCATGACGTCGAGGACGACCAGGTCAAACTCCTCGCCGGCGAGCTTCTCCAGCGCCGTTTCCCCGTCCCCTGCCACCACCGGGGTGTAGCCCTCGAACTTGAGGTTGTGGGCCAGAGCCTCGGCCAGGTGCTTCTCGTCCTCCACGATCAGGATCCGACTCCCCATGTCTCACCTCACTTTTCTCGCTTGATTCTACTGCGAGAGCTCCTCGTCGGTGTAACGACTTGCCCCAGGGAGAGTGAGGCGAAAGGTCGCCCCCTGCCCCCTGCCGCGACTGGCGGCGGTCAGTTTGCCGCCATGCGCCGCCACGATCTCCCGCGCCACGTACAGGCCGATCCCGGTCCCCGGCGTGCGCCGGGTCACCTCGTCGTTGGCCCGATAAAACGGCTGGAAGATCGCCTCCAGATCCTTGCCATCGATGCCCACCCCGTTGTCCGTGACCTGGAGCACCGCCTCGCCCCGCACCAGCGCCAGGCTGATGTGGACGCGCGGCGGCGAGCCTCGCGCCGCGTACTTGAGGGCGTTCTCCACCAGGTTCGAACAGACGATGGCCATCGCCTCGTCATCGAAGGGCGCCTGCACTCCCTCCTCGATGTCTGCGTCCAGTTTCACCTCCCGCGCCTCGGCGTGTCGCGCCGCCGCCGCCACCTCTTGCGCCACCAATTCCGAGTAATCCCCCACCTCCACCGCCAGACGGTGCGCGCCACCCGCATAGCGGGTCACCTCCAACACCTTCTGCACCAGCCCCGACAGCCTCTCGGCGTCGATCAGGGCATTGCGCAAAAAGCGCTCCCTCCCTTCGTCGTCGACACGGCCGGAGAGCACCGTCTCGAGGGCCAGGCGAATGCCGGCCAGCGGAGTCTTGAGTTCGTGCGTCACCGCCGAGACGAAGTTCTGATGCTGTCGCTCCCGTTGTCCCTCCCGCCGCACCGCTGTCCACACCAGCACGATGGCGACAATCATAGCCGCCACCAGCAGCCCGCCCTGGGCAACGACCACCACAATGCGCTGGCGATAACGGGACAGCGCCTCTTCCCATTTCGGACTCTCGAGGGTGACCACCCAGTGATCCAGGGGCGGGGCGAGCGACGCGGCCGGAATGCCGGTCGTGTCCCTCGCGGCAACGAGGCGCAATTCGGGGTCGAGCTCGGCAAGCCAACGCTCGGGTGCCAGGGGATCGAGAACCGCCTGCACCTGCCCTCCGCCGGGCAACGGCGCGTGGTACCGTACCTCTTCCCCCTGCCGCCGAAAGCCCGCCTCGACCACCCCGGAGGGGAGCACCCGCACCTCCATCCACGGCCCCTCTGGCCGCGCTACCAGTTGCTCTAGCCGGCGCTCCAGCACCCACCCCGCCTCGGCGAGGCTCACCTCGAGTCGCAGCGCCGCGACGCGCGCCCTCATTTCCACCAGGCTCTGTCTGAGGGCCAGTCGCTCCTCGTTCTCCTTGAGAGAGCGCATCACCCACCAGGTAAACTGCACGTTCAACACCAGCGCGACGGCGACGAAGACGATCACCTGGCGGAGATTGATTCGACCCTCGGAGCGCATCGGGGGAGTATAGACGCACCAGCGGCGACCGCTCGTGTTGACAAGCCCAGGCACTCCTTTGACAATCGAAGGGAGTGAGGGATGCGAAGTTGCTGATACGAGGTGGCACGCTGCTGCCCCTGACCGGCAAGGCGCGGTGGTTCGCCGGAGACGTGCGCCTGTCCGGCGGCCGCATCGCTGAAGTCGGCGAGGGTCTGGCGCCGGGTCTTGGGGAGGAGGCTCTCGATGCTGCCGGCTGTCTCGTTCTGCCCGGCTTCGTGCAGACGCACGTGCACGTGGTGCAAAGCCTGGCCCGGCACCGCGCCGACGGCCTGGAACTGCTGGACTGGCTGTCGCAGCGCATCTGGCCGTACGAGGCCGCGCTGGACGGCGGGCAGGTTTTCGACGCCGCTCGGCTAGGTATCGCCGAACTGCTGACCGGTGGCACCACAAGCGCTCTCGACATGGGCACCACCCACTCCCAGGACGCCGTCTTCCAGGCGGCGGAGCAGCTGGGCATCCGCTTCACCTCGGGCAAGTGCCACATGGACGATGGCCTCGGCGTGCCAGAGCGGCTGCGCGAGAACACAGGCGCCTCGCTGGCCGAGGCGGAGGAACTGGGCCGGCGCTGGCACGGCGCCGCTGGCGGGCGCCTGCGCTACGCCGTCGCACCCCGCTTCGTGCTCTCGTGCACGCCGGCACTGCTGGAGGGCGCGGCGGCGCTGGCCCGACGGCACGGCTGGCTGCTGCACACCCACGCCTCGGAAAACCACCGTGAAACGGAGTTGGTTCGCCAGCGCGCCGGGGCCGGCAACGTCTCCTCCTTGGCCGAGCTGGGACTTGCGGGCAACGACACCGTCCTCGCTCACTGCATTCACCTCGACGACAGCGAGGTCGCGCTGCTTGCCGCCCAGGGCACGGGCGTCGCCCACTGCCCCGGCGCCAACCTCAAGCTTGCCTCTGGCATCGCCGATCTGCCCCGTCTGCTCGCCGCAGGAATCCGCGTCGGCCTCGGCGCCGACGGCCCACCGTGCAACAACCGCCTGTCGGTGTTTCACGAGATGGCGCTGGCCGGCACGCTGCACAACCTACGCCACGGCGCCACGGCGATCGACCCCTGGACCGTGCTGGAGCTGGCCACCTGGCGTGGAGCGCAGGTTCTGGGGTTACCTCACGTTGGCCGGCTGGAACTGGACTGGCTCGCTGACATCGTGGTCCTGTCGTGCGATCCTTGGGCGATGGAACCGGGGGGCGATCCTGCCGCCGCCATCGTCTTTGGCGGCGGTCCCGAAGCGGTTCGACACGTGATCGTCGATGGCAGGGTCGTGGTGCGCGACGGCACCCTGCTCACCGGTGACGCCGCCGAGATCCGGCGCCGCGCCCGCGCCAGCGCCGAGCGGGTGGCGTCGCAGCTGGGGTGGACATGATCTTTCGTGCCAAGTCGAAGTTCGAGCAGCTCGACCAGTACCTCGCCCGCCGCGACTACCGCGGTGCCCTGCAGGCGATCTCCGAGGAACTGCGGCGCCGGCCAGAGAACTTCAACGTGCTGCTGCGCCAGGCAGAGATCCTGGCCCTGGCGGGCGATCGCGATGAGGCCATCGAGGTGTACCAGAAACTCGCCCGTCACTTCGTGGCCGAGGGCTTCTACGCCCGTGCCATCGCGGTCAACAGCAAGATCCTGCGGCTCGATCCGTCTCGCACTGAGGCGACCCGCGAGCTGGCCGACGAGATTGCGCGCCGCCAGGAGGAAGAGGAGACACGGCGCCGTCCACCCCTCGCCCGCCCGGCGCCTGGCAGCCGCTTGCGTCAGCCGCCGGAGGAAGTGAGCGTAACAGCCCCAGCAGCGCCACCACCCAGCCGGAGCGAGGTGGCGTTCTTCGGGGCGTTTCCGCGCGAGGCGCTGGAGAAGCTGCTGTCGTCCACCTGTGTGTACACTTTCCAGCCGGGCGTCGTGCTGGTCCGGGAGGGGGAGGAGGGACGATCCATGTTCCTCATCGAGGACGGCACGGTGGAGGTCACCACCACGGACAGCAGCGGCTCCACGATCGCGCTGGCGAGCCTGGGAACCGGCGACTTCTTCGGCGAGGTCTCGGTGCTCACCGGGCGGCCACGCACCGCTACCGTGATCGCGACGACGACCGTGACGGTCATCGAGGTGGGCAAGGAAGACCTCGACCAGATCACCGCCTCCCATCCCGAGGTGCGTCTGATGGTGCAGAAGTTTTACGAGGAAAGGGCGCACGCGACGGTCGAGGCGGTACTTGCCCGCATGCGGCGACAGCGTGATTAGACCTCTTTGCCCGGTGGTAAGGCGCTTTGCCGACCTTGCCCACCGCGACCCCGCCGCCAGCGCCATCCTCGCGCCTGATGGCTCGCTCCTCTTGCGCCGCAGCGACCTGCTCGCACGCAGCCAAGGTCTGGCTGGCCAGATGCAGGCCCACGCCCGGCCCGGCGACACGGTGGTGCTGTCGCTGGGGAACTCGTGGGAGTGCGTGGCGGCCTTCATGGCCGCCCGGTCCGCCGGTCTCGGCGTCGCCCTGGTCGACGCCACGGCCCCTGCGGGCGAGCTCGAGCGCTGCGCCGGAACGGTAGGTGCGCGGGCCATCGTGACCAGGTCCACAGCGGCCGGCGCCGGCTCCGCGGCGAACGGCGGCGCCGTGACCATCCGAGGGCGGGCGGGCGCGACGACCGCCCTGCCGCCGGGCACCGCCGTGCTCAAGCTCACCTCCGGTTCGACTGGCTCCCCCCAGGCGGTGGCGCTAAGCATCCGCCAGGTGGCGGCTGACACCGTCCAGATCATCCGATCCATGGGCCTGCGCGGGACCGACACGACGCTCGCGGCCATCCCCATCACCCACTCCTACGGCTTCGGTTCCTGCCTGATGCCGCTGCTGCTGATCGGGGCACCGCTGGTCTTTCCCGACTCTACCCTGCCGGCGGCACTGCTGGCGGCACTGCGCGGCGCCGACGTGGTGCACTTCCCCGCCGTCCCGGCGATGATCCGTGCCCTGGCGGCGCTTCCCGACCTCCCGAGGCTGCCTCGCCTGCGCCTCTGCCTGACCGCCGGTGCGCCGCTCGATCCCGGCGACGCGGCCTCCTTCCGGGCTCGCACCGGTGTCAAGGTGCACGTCTTCTACGGCTCCTCGGAATGCGGCGGGATCACCTTCGACCACACCGTCGGCGATGTCTCCGAGAAGGGCCGGGTGGGCACGCCGCTGTGGCGCGTCCAGGTGGACGTGGTCGGCGAGGACGGCCGGCCCTGCCCGCCAGGAGCGGAGGGAAGAGTGCGCGTCTGTTCCCCAGCCGTGGCACTTGGCCTGGTGCCGCCGCCGCAGGGCGAAGACCCCATCTCCGGCCGGAACTTCACGACCGCAGATCTCGGCGTCCTCGACCACAACCGCCATCTCACCCTGACCGGTCGCGCCGGCGCCGCCCTCAACGTCGCCGGCAAGAAGGTCCATCCGGAGGAGATTCGCCGCATCATCGAAGCGCTCGCGGGGGTGCATGCGGCGGTGGTGGTGGGCCTGCCGGATGAGCGCCGGGGAGACCTGGTGGCGGCGCTGGTGGCCACCGATCCAGCGGCCGGCCTCACCGAGGCGAACGTCCTCGCCCACTGCCGCGCCCACCTGGCCCCGTACAAGCTGCCGCACCGCCTGGTCCTCGTGAGGGAACTGCCACGCAGCGACCGCGGCAAGGTGAAACGCGAGGAGGTGGTGACGATGCTGCGCGCCCCGCGGCGGTAAGGCCGTGACCGGCGGCAGCGCGTCACTACCCGGCCAACCTTTGCGCCAACTCGATGGTACTCTTCTTGCGATGAACGCCGTACCAGGAGAAACGCTGCGCTTCCTCATGGTTCAGGCCGCCGGCGTCGACTACCTCCTCCCGCTCGGCCGCGTCCGGCGCGTGCTCGCCGGGGTGCGGCTGTTTCCCTTCCCCGGAGCGGCGCCGGCGGTCGCCGGACTCGCCGCGGTGGGGGGGGAACCGCTGGTGGTGCTCGATGTGGGTCGTCTCGCGGGGGCGGGCGGCGAGGGGGTGGCTGGCGCCGCGGTCACGGTCATCGCCCACGTCGGCCCGCCCGAAGCACCGGAGGTGACCGGCCTGTCCGTCGATGACGTCCTGGATATCGTCGACTTGCCTGCGGCAGCCATTGCACGCGTGCGCGACGGGGTGGTGAGCGGTGAGGCGATCGCCGCGGGTCGAACGGCGCGCGTGCTCGACCTGGAGGCGGTGGGCGGGGGGACGTGATGGTCGTGGACGTTCTCCTCGTGCGCCGCTGCGGCCTGACCTGCGCGGTGAGGCGGGAGGACGTGGTGGCCATCGCCCGCCGGGGGCGCGGTGCCGAGGTGCGAATGCGCGCCGGGGCGCTGCCCGTCGAGGCGGTCCTGGGCGTGCAAAGGGACCTGCCGGTGCGCGGCGCCGGGCCGACCCTGCGGCGTCTCCTGCCACCCGCCTGCCTCGGTCTGGCGGTGGTGGCCGGGGAACCTGTCGCTTTTCTCAACTCGAGTCTCGCCATCATTGACGCAACCCCTGCCGAGGGAGGTTCCCGTCATGGCACCTGAGCGTCAGCGGGTCGACAACGAAGCCTACAGAGGTGTTTTTCCCGTCGTAGCTACGGCCGCCCTGGTGGCCGCCCTGCTGGCGGTTCTGCTGGCGTACGGCGCCGCCCCCTGGATGGTCGCGGCCGCCGGGGCTGCCGGCGCCGCGCTCGTGGCGCTGCTGATCGCGTATCTCGTCCTGCCTCTTCGCCTCGCCCTAGCAGAGCGCCGCTCCCAGGCGGCCTACGCCCAGCGTCTGGAACAGGCGCTCGCCGCCGCCATGCGCCGCCTGCAGGCGGGGGATTTGAGCGCGGGTGAGTCCCTCTCCGCCGACCTCCCCCACGCCCTGGCCGGCTCCCTCGCCGGAGCCAAGGCGGCCATCGCTGCGCTGGTGCAGCAGATCCAGGCGGCGTCGGTCGAGGTTGCGGCCGCGGCCGGCACCGTGCAGGGCAACGCCGGCGAGCTGGCCTGTGCCTCGACAGAGCAGGCGGCCGCCGTGGTCGAGCTCACCGCCACCACGGAGGAGCTGGCGCGCACGGCGGCGCAGATCGCCGCCAGCGCGGCGACGCAGGCCGAGGCAGCGGCGCGGGCCGAGGAGAGCGGCGATGCGGGCGCAGCGGCCGTGGGCGAAGCGGTGGGCGGCGTCGAAGCGGTGATCGCTCGCATCGGCGCCATCGCCGGGCGCACCGACGCGCTGGCCACGCGCTCGCGGGAGATCTACAAGGTCCTCGACCTGATCACCGAGATCGCGCGAGAGACACACATCCTCTCGTTGAACGCCGCCATCGAAGCCTCGGCCGCAGGGGAACACGGCCGCCGGTTCGGGGTCGTGGCGGACGAGGTGCGGCGCCTGGCGCAGCGCTCGCGCGAGTCGGTGGACTCGGTGCGCGCCATGCTCGAGGAGTTCGCCGCCTCCACCCGCGCCACCGCCGTCGCCACCGAGGAGGGCAGCAAGGAAGGCGCCCGCGTCCTCGAGCGTGCCCGCTCCGCCGCGGCCGCCATCGACGAGCTGCGCGGCGCTCTCGCCCACACGGCGCAGGCGGCGCGCGAGATTTCCCTGGCCACCGAGCAGCAGCGCACCGCCTCCGACCAGGTGGCGATCACCTTGAAGGAGGTCAGCCAGGTGGTGCAGCGCATGGCGGAGGGGTTGCGCACCTTCTCCGACACGGCCGAGCGCCTCAATCAACTGGCGCTCACCATCCAGCTGCTCACCCAGGCCTTCCGCACCCCTTCGTCACGCTCGCTCAAGCACCTCGCCGCCGGCTGGGCGGCAGACCTGGAGCGGCGCGCCGGCCACTGGGAGGCGGTCGACGCGCACCTGGCGGAGCTGGTGCGCAGCCACCCGTGGATCGAACTGGCGTACCTGGTGGACGGCCACGGCACGATGGTCGCCTTGGCGTCCTCCGCCGAAGCCGCCGGCTCGTCGCGCGAAGCCAGCATCACGCCCGGCACCTCCTGCGCCGACCGGCCGTGGTTCAAGTCGGTCCAGCGCGACCGGCGAACCATCCTCACCCCGCTGTACGAGTCGATGCTCACCGGCGGACCCTGCTTCACCATCGCCGTGCCGGTGTGGGGGGACGGCGAGCGCCTGGACGGCGTGTTGGGAGTGGACGTCAACGTGCGCGACTGGACGCGCATCTGAAAGCGGACCCCGTGGTGGCGAGCGAGCACGACGACCTGCTGCCGATGTTCGTGGCGGAAGCGCGGGAGCGACTGCACCACCTCGCCTCGCTGGCCGCCACCGTCGGCGGCGATGCTCGCGCCGCCGCCGAGGCGCGCAGGGAGTTGCACACCATCAAGGGAGCGGCGCGCATGCTGGCGCTGGCGCCCATCGCCGAACTCTGCCACCACGCCGAGGAGCAACTGCTCTCCCTCGGCCCCGGTTGCGGGCAACGCCTCACCGAGCAGGCCGACGCGCTCGCCGCGCTGCTGGACGCCATCGAGCGGGGGAGCGAGGCGGCCGCGCCGCGCGACGAGAGCGAGGCCGATCGCCCTCCCTCGCCGTTCCAGGCGGGTTTAGAAAGAGCGCCGTCAGGGCCTCGCGCCGGGCCGCTTCACCTGGATACTGTCGCCGAGCGCGCGGCGCGCCTGCGCATTCTGGCGGTGGCAGCGGGGCAGCTGGTGGCCCGCCTGGAGGGACTGATCCAGTCGGCTTCCCGGGCCGTCAACGAACCCCACCCAGAACATGCCCTGACCCTCTTGACCACATCGCTGCGGGCACTTGCCGGGGAAATGGACGCCGGGCAGCGGCGCCTGTACCGCGTCGCCGAGGCTCAGCTCGACGCCCTGCTGGAACTGCAGTTGCGACCGCTGCGTCCGTTCTTGCAGCAGCTCGCCCGGCACGGCCGCGAACTGGCCCGTTCCCTGGGGCGGGACGTGGAGATCACCATCGCCGGCGAGGACACCCGCCTCGACCGGCGCATCGTGCGCGACCTGGAAAAAGCGCTGCTTCACCTGGTGCGCAACGCCGTCGACCACGGCGCCGAGCCACCAGCCAGGCGGCAGCAGCGGGGCAGGCCGCCTACCACCGCCATCCAGATCCAGGCGCAGGCAGCCGGCCGCCGCGTCCGGCTGACGGTGAGCGACGACGGCGCCGGCATCAGCGGGCGCGAGGTGATCGAGGCGGCGCTCCGGCGCGGCCTCATCGACCCGGCGCACGCCGCCGGGATGGACGACGAGCAGGCGTTGCGCTTGCTTTTTCTCCCCGGGCTGTCCACCCGGCAGGAGGTCAGCGACGTTTCGGGGCGGGGCGTGGGGCTCGACGTGGTCAGCGCCGTGGCCACGCGTCTGGGGGGCGATGTGACCCTCGCTTCCACGCCGGGCCATGGCACCTCGTTCACCGTCGAGGTGCCCGTGGCGCGGCGCGGCGAGATGGTGACGGTGCTGCGCGTCGCCCGCGTCCGGTTCGCAATTCCCGCCAGCGTTGTGCGGGAATGCCACCGGCTTGACGAAGGCCGGGTGGTGGAGCGCTCCGGCCACCTCTTTGCCATGCTCGGCGGCGCCCCAATACCTTTCGCGTCGCTGGCGCGTATCTTCGCCCTGCCACCCGCTGACCAGCAGGTGCTGGTGCGCGGCTCGGTGGCGGGGGAAGAGCTGGCGGTCGCCGCGGACGCTCAGGAGGCGGAGGCGGAAGTCCTGGTGCGACCCCTGCCGCGGTCGGCCGGCGCCCACGCAGGCCCGGCGGACGGCATGGCGCTCCTACCGACCGGAGAGCCGGTGGTCGTCCTCTCTCCCCAGCGGCTGATGCACACGGCCCACAGCCGCGGGGCTCCGCCCGCCACACCCGCCGCCGCCGTGGTACGCGTCCTCCTGGTCGACGACTCCCTCGTCACGCGAGAGATGGAACGGCGCGTGCTGGAGGACGCCGGGTTCGATGTGACCACCGCCGCCGACGCCGCCGAGGCGCTGGCCAACCTGGGCGAGGAGATCTTCGACTGCATGGTCACGGACGTGGAGATGCCGGGGATGGACGGGTTCGAGCTGGCGCGCCAGGTGCGCAGGATGCCAGCCCTTGCCCACCTGCCCATCATCGTGGTCTCCACCCGCGACCGCCCGGAGGACCGCCTGCAGGGCCTCCAGGCGGGGGCGGACGCCTACCTCGCCAAGCAGCGCCTGGACGCCGGCGAGCTGGTCAAACTGGTTCGTCGCCTGGGACAGTCGTGAATCCCGCGAGCGCTGCGATCCCGGTGCTCATCGTCGACGACTCGGCGACCGTGCGCGCGGTGCTGCGCCGCCTCCTGGCGCCCTGCGACGACATCGTCGTGATCGGCGAAGCGTGCGATGGACGCGAGGCCGTCGCGGCCGCGGCGGCGCTCGCCCCGCGCGTCATCCTCATGGACGTCGAGATGCCGCGAATGGATGGGGTGGAGGCGACGCACGCCATCATGCGGGCGCGGCCGACGCCGATCCTGGTGATCACCTCCCGTTCGGCGCGGCGCGAGGTGCGGGCGGCCTTCCAGTGCTTTTCCGGGGGAGCGCTGGAACTGCTCGCCAAGCCCGAGCACCCGGCGGCCTGGGAAGCCATGGCCCAGGCCCTGCCCGAGAAGATCCGGGCGCTGGCCAACGCCGCCGCACGCCCGGCCCCACGCGCCGCCGCGCCTGCTACCCCCCTTCCCTTGCCCCGGGGGACCCTGCGCTGTATCGCCGTCGCCGCATCCACCGGTGGCCCGGCGGCGCTGCACGCCTTCCTGGCTGCCTTCACCCGCCCGCTGCCCGCCCCGGTTCTGATCGTGCAGCACATTTCGCCCGGGTTCGAGGCGGGACTGGCGGAGTGGCTGGCCACCGTCACCGGTCTGGACCTCGGCCTGGCCTCCCAGGGCGAGCTGCTGGCCCAAGGTACCGTACGCATCGCCCCAGCCGACCAACACCTGCGGATCACCGCCACCGCCACTCTGGCGCTGGATCCGCGTACGCCGCCGGTGGGAGGCCACCGCCCTTCAGCCGATGAACTGTTCGCCTCCTGCGCCGCCGTCATGCCAGCGTACACGGCCGGCATCCTGCTCACCGGCATGGGCCGCGACGGTGCCGAGGGGCTGGTGCGGCTGCGGCGCGCCGGGGGCCTCGCGCTGGTTCAGGACGAGGCATCGTGCGCGGTCTTCGGCATGCCCCGGGCGGCGCTGGAGTTGGACGGCGCCCTGCCGGCCATGCCCCCGGCGGCCCTGGCGGCGGCGGTGGAGGACTTCGCCCGCGGGGGCCGGCGATGAGCCGCCGGCGCGTTCTGGTGGTGGA
This sequence comes from Acidobacteriota bacterium, assembly GCA_037444085.1. Classification (GTDB taxonomy): domain Bacteria; phylum Acidobacteriota; class Thermoanaerobaculia; order Thermoanaerobaculales; family Thermoanaerobaculaceae; genus CALEVZ01. The sequence goes on from JBBINC010000012.1 coordinate 31,902, forward strand.
CGACAGCCCACTCGCCCGCACCATGCTGGCCCGCACCCTCGCCCAGGCCGGCTGGGAGGTGCTGCAGGCGGCCAATGGTGCCGAGGGCGCGATGCTGGCCCTGCGCGAGTCCCTTTCGGCGGTGGTCACCGACCTGGAAATGCCGGTAATGGACGGCTCCCAGCTCCTCCACCTGCTCAAGGGTGACCCCGCGACCCGCCACATCCCGGTGATCGTGCTCACCTCGCACGACGAGGCGATGGCGCGCTTCTGGGGCCTGTCGGCCGGGGCCGACGCCTACCTCACCAAGGACGAGGTGGGATCGGCGCTGCTGGACACCGTCGCCCGCCTGCACCGGGGCGCCTGCGACGGCACAGAGGCGTCGCCTCGCACCGAGCTACGCAGCGCCGAGGAGGTCCTCGCCCGGGTGGCACGGCACCTGGATGCCAGCCTCATGCAGACGACGCTGACGCGCGCGCTGCTGGAGAAAGGGATGGCCGCGCCCTGCCTGCACGACGCCTGCCGGGCCTGTCTGGAGCTGCTCAATCAGGTGGTGGACGCCCACCTGCTGGCGGTGGCGATGGCGGAGGCGGACGCGGTCACCGCTCACCTGCTCCTCGTCTCGCCGCTGTCGCTGCGATCCGCCGATGGTTGCACCTCCGCCGTGCTCGCCCGCCTGCCCATCACCGCCGGCTCGGTGTTGGACGTCGCCCTCTCCGGAGAAACGGCGGGGGGAGATGAGGTGGACGCCGATCAGTTGCTGTTCGACACCCTGCCCATGCGGGACGCCACCGCTTGCCTCGCGCTGCTGCCGCGCCGCGCCGACCGCCACCTGGAAACGTCGCGCCCACTGGTGGCCAGCGCCCTCGGGCACCTGGCGCTGGTGCTCGACAATGCCCGCCTGGCGCAGCGCCTGCGCGAGCTGTCCACCATCGATGGTCTGACCAAGCAGCTGAACCGGGGCACGATCCTGCAACGCCTGGCGGAGGAGCTGGAGCGCGCCTTCCGGTACGGGCACCCCATGGCCGTCATCCTCTGCGATCTCGACCATTTCAAGGCGGTCAACGACACCCACGGCCACCTCGGAGGCGACGCCGTGCTGCGCGGCGCCGCCGCCAGTCTGCGCGCCACCCTGCGCAGCGGCGACGCCCTCGGGCGCTACGGCGGCGAGGAGTTCCTCGCCGTCCTGCCCGAAACCCCCATGGAGGCGGCGCGGGCGGCCGGTGAACGGGCGCGCCGCAACCTGGCGCAGACCCCCCTCGCGCTCCCCGGCGGGGGCGTGCTCAAGATCACGGCGTCGTTCGGGGTGGCAGCGCTCGATGAACTGCCGCCCCGGCCGGGCCCTGAGGCCCTCATCGCCCTGGCTGACCAGCGCGTGTACGAGGCCAAGTCGGCGGGCCGCAACTGCGTGCGACCGTGACCCCGGCGACCCCCGAGCAACGTCTCGCCCGACTCATCGAGGACGCCAGCGGCAACGTCGTTCCTCCCGGCTACCACCGCTTCCTTTCAGGCATCGCCCAGCTACGGGCGCGGGCGCGGGGCCTGCGCTCCCCCGAGGAGTACGTCGCAGCGCTGGAGTGCGGCGCCCTGCCCGGCGAGTGGCGGGAGCTGCTGTCCCGCATCACCGTCAAGGAGTCGTACCTCTTCCGCACCCCGCAGCACTTCGAGGCGATCTCGCAGGTCATCGTGCCGGCGTTGGTGCAGCGTCGAGCCGCCTCGCGGCGGCTGCGCGCCTGGTCGGCGGGGTGCGCCCGCGGCGAGGAGCCGGCCACTTTGGCCATGGTCCTGGCCGAACACCCCGCCCTCGCCGGGTGGGACTGGCGCATCGCCGCCACCGACATCGACACCGAGGCGCTCGCCGCGGCGCAACCGGGCGTCTTTCCCGAGCGAGCCGTCGCGCACGTGCCGCCGCCGCTGCGGAAGCGTTACCTGGCGCCGTGCGCCGGGGGGTGGCAGCTGGCCGCGGCCCTGCAGCGGCGCATCGAATACTCGGTGGTGAACCTGGTCCACGAACCGTTGCACATGGACGCGGCGCCGTTCGATCTGATCCTGCTGCGCAACGTCCTCATCTACTTCCAGCCCGCCTCCCAGCGGCGCGTGGCCGGCGCCGTTGCCGCCTTGCTGGCGGCGGACGGCGCTCTCTTCCTCGGCCCGGCCGAAACCCTGTGGCAACTCACCAGCACCTTGGTCCCGGTGGACGCCGGTGGGTGCTTCTTCTACCAGCGGGGAACCGACGCCAGGGCCACCTCCCCCCGGCCGCGGCTCGACCCGGTCGCCGGAGCCCGACCGAAAACGCCGAGGAGCCGCGCCGCCCTCTCTCCCCGGCTGGCCCAACCATCGGCACCCCCAGCACCGCCAGCGCCTCCAGCGCAAACGCCACGCACCAACCCCGACCGCCTGCGGCTGGCCACCGCAGCCCTGGCCGAGAATCGACTCTCTGACGCCGCCAGGATCGTCGAGGAGGCGCTGCTCGCCGACCCCCGCGACCCCCTGGCCCACGCCCTGGAAGGCTTCCTGCACGACCTTTCGGGCCGCTCTCAGATGGCCGCCACCAGCTACCGCGCCGCCCTGTTTCTCGAGCCGCGGCTGGCGCAGGTCCGCCTGCTGCTGGCCGAATGCCTGCGCCGGCTGGGATGGCAGGAGCGCGGCCGCCGGGAGGCGCGGCAGGCGCTGGCGAGCCTCGCCCAGGGAGGCGCCCGGGAGGTCGCGGTGCTGGCCTCCCTCGGAGTACCCGCCGGCGAGGCGCTGCAGCGGCGCCTTTTCGAGGCGCTGGCGCGCGGGACAAGGGCCCCGTAGGGCGCTACACTCTCCTCTAGCATGCCTCCCGAACGCCTGGGCCGCTACCGCATCGTGCGCAGCATCGCCCGCGGCGGCATGGGCGAGGTGTTCGAGGGGCTGGATGAGCGCCTCCACCGCCCCGTCGCCATCAAGGGTCTGCTGCACGAGCGCCCCAGCCGCGAGCGGCGCAGTCGGCTGCAACGAGAGGCCATGGCGGTGGCCTCCCTCTCCCACCCGGCGGTGACCCACATCTACGAGATCATCAGCGAGGGGGAGCAGGACTGGGTGGTCATGGAGTACGTGGACGGCCGCTCGCTCGCCGACATCGTCGACGGCGGCCCGCTCCCCGCCGCGGAGGTGGCCCGGATCGGCGCCGAGGTGGCCGAGGCGCTCGCCGAGGCGCACGCCAAGGGGATCATCCACCGCGACATCAAGGCCGAGAATGTGATGATCACCGCGGCCGGCAGGGTGAAGGTGCTGGATTTCGGCCTCGCCCTCTGGGACAAGCCGCTGGGGCTCCCACAGGATCAGCGCATCACCGGCGAGGGTATGGTGGTGGGAACCACCAAGGCGATGTCGCCCGAGCAGGCCACCGACCGGCCGCTGGACGGGCGCTCGGACGTCTTCTCCCTGGGCTCGATGCTCTACGAGTGCGCCACCGGGCGGCCAGCCTTCACAGGGGAAACGCCCGTGGACACCATGCTCAAGGTGGCCCGTGCGGAGTATCCCGCGCTGGCGGAGGCGGCGCCGCACCTCCCTCCCGACCTCGCCCGGGTCATCGAGCGCTGTCTCCATCTGAGGCCCGACGACCGTTTCCCTTCGGCGCAGGCGCTCGCCGCGGCGCTGCGCCCGGTCGCTGCCGGCTCGCTCACCGGCGTCCTCGCGGCGGCGGGCGTGACCGCCACCTACCGGCGGCCGCTGCGGCGCTGGGTGGTCGGGGCGGCGATCACCGCCGCCCTGGCGGTGGCGGCGGTGGCAGCACTCTGGTCGGGAATCCTCACCCCCCGCCGGGCCCTCATCGTGGCCGTGCTCCCCCCCGAGGTCGCCGCACCGGCCGGCATCGAGCTGACCGCCGCCGCCGTGCACGATGCCATCGTCGCGAGGCTCGCCAGCGTCGAACGCCTGGAAGTGGTCACCGGCCGCGAGGCGCGTCTGGCGGCCAGGGAACACGAGGGCATCACCGCCATCGCCGGCGCCCTCGGCGTGGAGGAGGTGATCGAGACCACCTTCACCCAGACCGATCCCGATGGACCGGCGAGGGTATCGCTGAGCCGCGCCCGCGGCGCGACGGGGCGGGTGGTGTGGAGCACCACCCTGGAGGTGGGCACCTCCGACCTGCTGCTGCTGCAGGACCGGATTGCCACCGCCCTCGCCGACGGCTACCGGGGCTTCGGCCTCACCAGCGAGATGCCCCCGCGCGAGGTCAGCGAGGCGGCGCTGCGCGTCTTCCTGCAGTACCGCGCCCGCCTCGATGCCGGCACGGTGTCACGGGGGATGGAGGAGGAGGTGGCGCTGCTCGAAGAGGTGACTCGCCTGGCGCCGCGCTTTGCCGAGGCGCACCTGGCGCTGGCCGAGCTGCACCGCTACCTGTTCGAGGGCTCCCGCCGCGCCGCCCATCTGCAGGCCGCTCTGCAAGCGCTGGAGCACGCTGCACGCCTGCGCGCCGACGACCCCGATATCAGCCGCGCCCGCGCCCGGCAGGCGCTGGCGACTGGCGACAAGAGCGCGGCCCTGGAGGCAGCCCGGACCTTGGTGGCGACGCGTCCCGGCGACAGCTCCGCCTGGCAGCTGCTCGCCATGGGTCTGGATCGGGCCCACCGCTACGCCGAGGCGGAACGGGCCTGGGCTCGCTCCCTGGCGCTGCGCCCCAGCCGTGCGACCCTGCGCGCCCGAATTTCAGCCCGTACGCAGCGGGGCGACTACGACGGCGCGCGGGAGTTGCTGCTCCCCCTGCTCGCGGCCAACCCCGACGACCTGCTGGCCCTCGCCCGTCTGGCCGAGGTGGAGATGTACAGCGGCCGGCACGCCGAGGCGGAGAGGCTCTACCGCCGCCTCGCCGAACAGCGGGGAACGGCTGGAGACTTCATCAATCTCGGGGTGTGCGCGTTCTTCCAGAAACGCTACGACGAGGCCCGCCAGGCGTGGGAGCGCGCCGCCGTGCTGGCCCCCGGCTTCGCCCTGGCGCGCGCCAATCTGGGCGACGCGCTGCTGTGGTCGGGCGACGGGGTGGGCGCTCACGCCGCCTACCTCACCGCCCTCGAACTGGCCGAGGCGGAGATCGCCGCCGGCATCCGCCGCCACGACGTGCTGGAGACGCGCGCCCGCTGCCTCGCCCACCTGGGGCGCGGCCCCGAGGCGGTGCTGGCGGTCAACGAGGCGCTCGCGGAGCACCCCGACCACCCCCAGACCCGCTACGTGGCCGCTCTCGTGTTCGCGCTCACCGGCGACGCCACCTCCGCCCTGGTGTGGACGCAGAAGGCCAGGGAGCTGCACGTGCCGGCGATCTGGTTCTCGGGTCCGGAGTTCGCCTCGGTGCGGACCGATCCCCGCTTCGCGGCACTCCTCATGGATGCCAAATGATCTGCCGAACAGGCGGCGGCGAGCCGCACGAACGTCTTTTAAGGATGCGGACAGTCCGGAGGATCCGGGTCGCTCGTGCCCCCCGGGTCGAGTGAGTACCGCTGCACCATGTTGCCGTCGAGGAACTGCAGCGAATAGCAGAAGTACCCCTGCTTGCGCAGGTTCCCGTACGTTTCGAGGTCTGGGAGACCCGCCGGCGTCGGGCTGGAAGCGACACCCACGCCCAGAAACGGCGGGCTATCGATGAAGCCCGGCACTCCTTGTCGATACTTGGGCGGAACGAAGGCGAGAAAGCTCACCCCGGCGTACTTGATGTCAGCGGGAAACCCCTTGAAGACCCACCTGATGTCCTCTTCCCCGGGTTTGTTCCAGAAGCAGTGGACCCACTCTTTGTCGCAAGAAATCTTGCCGCTGTCGTAGGTTACAGTCACCGTCGTGTTCGGACCTGCAGCCATGTGCGTTCCTCCCTTGCTCCGCTCGTCTCGAGCGCTGGTTGTTGTCACGAAGTGTAAGTCCTCGACCGTACCGTGACAAGCCATTCCCCGGGGAGACCACGTACAATCGCGGCGTGCGCCTCCTCCCCTCCGCCCGCACCGCCGCCGGCCTGGCGATGGTCTTCTACCTGTGCGCGGCGGGGTGGTTCTTCATCCTGGTACCGTGGAGCGCGGTGTGGACCGATGTGGTGGTGCCCGCCGCGCCGTGGCCGCTGATGCGCTGGCTGTCGCACGGGGCGGTGCGCGGTGCGCTGTCGGGGTTCGGGGTGCTGCACTTCGCGGTGGCGGCGGGGTGGCTGTCGGCCGCCGGGGGGACGCGATGATCGCCGGGCTCGGGATCGACGTGGTGGCGGTGGCGCGGGTGGCCGCCCTGCTGGAGCGCCACGGCGAGCGCTTCACCCGCCGCTGCTTCCTCCCCGGCGAAATCCGCCGCCCCGGCGACGCCGAACACCTGGCCGGGGTGCTGGCCGCCAAGGAGGCGGCGTTCAAGGCGCTGGGGACGGGGTGGGGTGGCGGCGTGGGGTGGCACAGCGTGGAGGTGACCCGCACCACCACGGGCGGACCGGCCGTGCTCCTGCACGGGGCCGCGGCGGCGCACGCCGCAGCGCGGGGCGCCGGGCGCGCACACCTGACCATCTCCCACGCGGCCGGCGTGGCGGTGGCGGTGGTGGTTCTCGAAGGGTGAGCGCCACGCCTTGGCTATACTCCAAGCATGGCCACCCGGCGCGTCCTGATCGTCGACGACGAGCCGTACATCCTGCAGATCCTGGCGTTCAAGCTGCGCCGCGCCGGCTACACGGCGCTGGAGGCCACCTCCAGCGAGCAGGCGCTGGCCATCCTCGCCGAGACCACGGTGCACTGCATCGTTCTCGACGTCTCCCTGGCCAGCCCCACCAGCGGCTTCGAGCTGGCCGAGCAGCTCGCCGGCGACCCGCGCACCTGCCGCATCCCTGTCATCTTCCTCACTGCCCGCTCCCTCCCCCAGGATGTGCGGCGCGGGCGGGAGCTCAAAGGGCGCGCCTATATCACCAAGCCGTTCTCCCTGCAGGCCGTGCTGGAGGAGGTCACGCGCCAGCTTGACGCCGCGGGCGAGGGTGCCTAGCCTTGCCGGGATGGTCTCGGAGACCCCGCTCGCGGGGCGCCGAGGAGAGAGGTCTTGAAACCATGTACAAGGACACGCTCAACCTCCCCCGGACCCAGTTTCCCATGCGGGCGGATGCCGCCCGCCGCGAAGTGGAGCGCCTGCAGCGCTGGCAGGCCGAGGGGGTCTTGGAGCGCATCCGCGCCGCCCGCGCCGGCCGGCCCCGCTTCATCCTGCACGACGGCCCTCCCTACGCCAACGACCACATCCACATGGGTACCGCCCTCAACAAGATCTTGAAGGACTTCGTGGTGCGCTCGCGCACCATGATGGGCTTCGACGCCCCCTACGTCCCCGGCTGGGACTGCCACGGGCTGCCCATCGAACAGAAGGTGGACCGCGAGCTGGGCGCGGCCAAGGCGGCCATGTCGCCGCTCGAGATCCGCGCCGCCTGCCGGGCCTACGCGGAGCGCTTCGTCGGCGTGCAGCGGGAGGAATTCCGCCGCCTGGGCGGCTTCGGCGCCTGGGATGCCCCCTACCTGACCATGACCCCGCGCTACGAGGCCGACATCGCCGCGGCGCTGGGCAAGGTGGTGGAAGCGGGTCTCCTCTACCGGGAGCGCAAGGCGATCCGCTGGTGCTGGCACTGCCGGACGGCCCTCGCCGAGGCCGAACTGGAGTACCACGAGCGGGTCGACCCGGAGATCTGGGTGTCGTTCCCCGCCGCCGACCCGGCCGCCGTGCGCCGGGTCTTCGGCGAGCCGGGCGACGGGGGGGTGGCGTTCGTGATATGGACCACAACCCCGTGGACGATCCCGTCCAACCTGGCCATCGCCGTGCACCCCGACGCCGAGTACCGGCTGCTGCAAGGCAGCGACGGCGCATGGATCGTGGCGGCGAAACTGGCCGACGCTTTCCTCGCCGCCACCGGACGCTCCGCAGCCCCGCAGGCGGCGGTGACCGGTCTGGCGCTCGTCGGCCAGCGCTACCGGCACCCGCTGGCGGCGGGGCTGCGCGCCGCCGTGCCCGAGGCCGCCGGCGTGCATCGCGTCGTACCCGCCGCCTACGTCACCCTGGACACCGGCACCGGCCTGGTGCACACCGCCCCCGGCCACGGCGAGGAAGACTTCCGTACCGGCAAGCTGGAGGGGCTGCCCATCGTCTCGCCGCTCGACGACGGCGGGCGCTACACCAGCGAGGTGGCCGATCTGGCCGGCACGCTGGTCTTCGACGCCAACCCGCGCATCACCGAAGCGCTGGCCGGCGCGGGTGCCCTGCTCGCGCACAGCCGTAGCGCGCACGACTACCCCCACTGCTGGCGCTGCCGCGAGCCGGTGATCTTCCGCGCCACCGAGCAGTACTTCATCGCCCTCACCGCGGACGCCAGCGCGAGGGCGCGCCTGGACCTGCGCGCCGCCGCCCTGGAGCAGATCGGCGGCGTGGAATGGGTCCCCCACTGGGGCCAGCCGCGCATCACCGGCATGGTGGAGGGGCGGTTCGAATGGTGTGTGTCGCGGCAGCGCCGCTGGGGCTCGCCGATCACCGTGCTGGTGTGCGCCAACCCGCAGTGTCGGGCGGTGTGGCCGGACGGCAGCGACCAGGAGGCGACGCGGCAGTTCTTCGCCCGCGTCGAGGAGCACTTCGCCCGCGACGGCGCCGACGCCTGGTACGCCCGGCCGGCCGCCGATTTCGCGCCCGCCGGGCTGGCCTGCCCGCGGTGCGGCGGTCACGCGTGGGAGAGGGAGGGAGACGTCCTGGACGTGTGGTTCGACTCGGGGGCCTCACACCTGGCGGTGTGCGACCGCGACCGCTTCCCCGGCCTCACCTGGCCAGCCGACCTCTACCTGGAGGGGCACGACCAGTACCGCGGCTGGTTCCAGTCGTCGCTGCTGGTGGGCGTGATCACCCACGGGGCGGCACCCTACCGCGCCGTCGTCACCCACGGGCACGTGCTGGACGGCGCCGGCAAGAAGATGTCCAAGTCCCTGGGGAACGCCGTGTCCCCCATGCAGGTGACCGCGAACTACGGGGCGGACGTGCTGCGCCTGTGGGCCGCCTCGGTGGACTTCCGCGAGGACATGCCGTTCTCCGACGAGAGCATGACGCGCATCGCCGACACCTACCGCAAGATCCGCAATACCGTGCGCTTCCTCCTCGCCGGCCTGGCGGACACGGTGCCGGCAGGCGCCTTCGATCCCGCCCGCGACGCCCTGCCACTCGATGAGCTAAGACCCTTTGACGCCTATATCTTGCGGCGCGCCCGCCGGCTTGCGCAGCGCCTCGAGAAGGCTTACGCGGACTATGAGTTCCACACCGTCTCCCACGCCCTCAACACCTTCTGCGCGGTGGACCTTTCCGCCGTCTACCTGGACATCGTGAAGGACCGCCTGTACTGCGACGCCACCGCCTCGGCCGGCCGGCGCTCGGCGCAGACCTCCCTGTACCGGCTCGCCCGTTGCCTCACCACGCTCTCGGCGCCGGTCTTGCCGTTCACCGCCGAGGAGGCGTGGGAGCACCTGCCCGGCGTCACCGGGTCGGTGCACCTCGAGGAGTTCGACCGCCTCGCCGATGTGGCCGACGACACCCCCGCCGACGAGGCGTTCAGACGGCTGCTGGCGCTGCGCGACGAGATCTATCCGGCGCTGGAGGTCCTGCGTCGCGATGGCGCAATCGGCAAGTCGCTCGAGGCCGCCGTGATCCTGGCGGGAGACCGCTCCCCCTTGGACGCCGATCTGGCCGCCGCCCGCGCCACCCTGCAGGAGCTGTGCATCGTCTCCCAGGTGGCAGGCGGCGAGGCCGACCTTGCCTCGTCCGCCTACCCGGGGTTGCGTCTGGCCGTCCGGCGCGCCAGCGGCACGCCCTGCCCCCGCTGCTGGCAGGTCGTCGCCGAGCCCACCGGCGATCCTACGCACCCCGCCCTGTGCCGCCGCTGCCTGGCGGTGGTCAGCGCCCTGGAGGCGGCGTGACGATGCGCCGGGCGCTGCTGCTGGCCGCCGCCGTGTGGGTGGCCGACCAGCTCACCAAGGCGTGGGTGGTCATCGCGCTGCCGCTGGGCTTCTCCGGCGAAGCGCTGGCCGGCGTCTTCCGCCTGGTGCACGTGCGCAACCGCGGTATTGCCTTCTCCCTCCTCGACGACGGCGGGCCGCTGGTGCACATCGGCCTGCAGATCCTGGTGGCGGGGGTGGTGGTCGTGCTGCTGGTCCACCTCTCCCGCGGCGATCACGACGGCTGGGTGGGCGGCGGCCTCGCGCTCCTCCTCGGGGGAGCGCTGGGCAACCTCACCGACCGGCTGCTGCGCGGCGAGGTCGTCGACTTCCTCTCCTTCTTCGTCACCACCGCCCGCGGCGAGCTCTCCTGGCCCGCCTTCAACGTCGCCGACAGCGCCATCACCACCGGCGCTGGCATGATCATCCTGGGGGAGCTGCTGCGCTCCTGGAGGGCGAGACGTGCACCCACTGCTGGTTGAAGTCGGGCCGCTGCAACTACCCACCTACGGGGTGATGCTGCTCATCGGCATCGGCCTCGGCCTCTTCTTGGCCCGCCGCCGAGCCGCGCGAGTCGGACTGGACGGCGACCACGTCGTGGACCTGGGCCTGTGGATCGTTCTCGGCGGCCTGGCCGGCGCCAAACTGCTGCTGGTCATCACCGAACCGTCGTACATCACGTCGCTGCGCGGGGTGTGGGCGCTGGCCCGCGCCGGAGGCGTGTTCTACGGCGGGCTGCTGGGCGCCGTCCTCGCCGCGGTGATCCTGCTGCGCCGCTACCGCCTGCCGTTCTTCGCGGTGGCCGACGTGCTGGCGCCGTCCGTGGCGCTGGGACACTTCTTCGGCCGGCTGGGATGCTTCTCGGCCGGCTGCTGCTACGGCGACTCGTGCGAGCGGCCGTGGGCGGTGGTGTTCAGCGACCCCCACGCGACCGAGATTTCGGGCACCCCCTTGGGAGTGCCGCTGCACCCGGTGCAGCTCTACGAGGCGGCTTTCAACCTTGCCAACTACGCGCTCCTCGCCTGGGTGTTCGCGCGCCGGCCGCGGGGCGCCGAGGGGCTGGTGTTGGGCGTCTACCTCTTCGCGTACGGCGCCGCCCGATTCGTGCTCGAGTCCTTCCGCGGCGACCCCGACCGCCGCTTTCTCCTCGACGGCGCCCTGTCCACCAGCCAGGCGATCGCCGCCCTGGCCGTGCCGGCCGGCCTGGCGCTGGCCATCTGGGCGTGGCGCCGGCGGTCATGACCGCCCCAGTGCGCCTCCTGGTACCGCCGGAGCAGGACGGGCTGCGCCTGGACCGCTTCGTCGCCGAGGCCGACCGGGACTGGTCGCGCTCCCAGGTGGCCCGCTGGATCCGCGACGGGCACGTCACCCGCAACGGCGTTGCCGGCAAGCCCGGCGCCCTGTTGCGCGCCGGCGACGTGGTCGAGGTGACGCCGCCCGCCGTCGCCCCCTCGCCGCTTCTCCCCCAGGCCATACCTCTGGACATCCTGTTCGAGGACGAGCACCTGATCGCCGTCAACAAGCCGCCGGGCCTGGTCATCCACCCCGCTGCCGGCAACCCCGACGGCACCCTGGTCAACGCCCTGTTGGCCCACTGCCGCGACCTCTCCGGGGTGGGCGGCGTCGAGCGCCCCGGCATCGTCCATCGGCTCGACAGGGACACCTCCGGCGTGCTCGTCGCCGCCAAGTCCGACGCCGCCCACCGCGCCCTCTCCCTGGCCTTCCGCTGGCGCACCACCGACAAGCGCTACCTGGGGGTGGTGTACGGGGCCATGGCCGCCCCCGAGGGGGTGATCGATCGCCCCATCGCCCGCCACCCCAGCGAGCGCAAGCGCATGGCCGTGGTACCGGGGGGCCGCCCCGCCCGCACCCTGTGGACACTGCGCGAGCCGCTCGCCGGCACCTCGCTGGTGGAGTGCCGTCTCATCACCGGCCGCACCCACCAGATCCGCGTCCACCTGGCGCACATCGGCCACGCCGTGGTCGGCGACCCGGTGTACGCCGGCCGGCAGTGGCGCAGCGTCGAGCCGCAGGCGGCGGCCGCCGCCTGCCGCGCCTTCCCCCGCCAGGCGCTGCACGCCTGGCGCCTGACCATCGCCCACCCGGGAAGCGGCCAGCCCATCACCTTCGAGGCGCCCCTGCCCGACGACATGGCCGCGCTCCTCGCCACCCTGCGCCGCGCCGAAGGCGCGGTGCGAGCCTCACCATGCTTGCCGTGAGAGAACAGGTTCCTACCTGCTCGAAGAACGGCTACAGCCCCGTCGTCAGGAGTTCCAGCATCCTGCCAACACGTTCATGATCGCTGATGGCCACGGTGCACCCTTGGCGTCACGGGGTCTGGAGTGCCATGGCCCACTTCGTGGCTGATGCGAGCGCGATCGCCAGAGCGAAGCTCAGGAGTGTTCCTATGAGCACGTACTCGGCCAGTTTCTGGTTCTTGGCCTCCTCGAAGCGCAGAATGGACTTGGCCGCCACGAGAAATCCTATGCCCGCCGGATGGTCGATGATAATGAAAACGAAGATCAACGCCCGTTCGAGTTGGCCGATCCACTTTCCACCGCCACCCAGTCCGTTCAGTTCCAGCTTGTTTTCGTCCAGCAGACGCTTGGTGAACTTGGCCACGAAGAAGCCCGCGCCTTGCACGGTCGCCACGACACCGCCAGCGGCAATGATGAGCGGGTACCCGAGGCCAGCGAAGGCCGGCAAACCCTCGAATTTCGCGAGCGCCCAGACGATTCCGCCGAGCCCCGCAAAGTGCGCCGCCTGATCGACGGCGAAGGCGGTGGCCGTATCCCGGCAACGCACCTTGACTGCATCGATCACGATGTGGACGAGAAGGATCGCCACCGGCAGCCTCCAGTAGGACCACGACTGAAGCAGGAGATAGGCCGCTGAGGCATGGATGAGCCCGTGCAACGCAACCCACAACAGATTCCTCTTGCGCCTGGCCAGGCAGTCCGGCTGCAAAGAGAAATCCGCGATGAAATGCGCCGCGATCAGCAGCGCAGGAGCCGTGATCATGCTTTGGATCCTGTACCGCCGCCAGGGAGAACTCCCGGGGTTGCTTCGGTGTGACGCAACCTCGGGAAGTTGCTATCGCCTGTAGCAACCTCTGGCGGTTGCGTCTGGTGTTTCACGAGAGCCTCCAAGACGCTCTTCACAGCGGTCCAATGAGCGCCGCTCAACGCTTTGGCGACTGCCTGCCGGGTAGGTCTCTCCCCCGTGGCCTTCACAACCGGCCAGCGCTCCGCCGTCTGCTGCTGGGTGCGCCCCAGCAACGCGCCATGGACCGCCCGCGCCTCCGCCGCGGTCCAGTCGGTGACGATGCAGTCGAGCAGCGGCACGACGCAATCCGACAGCCAGCCTGACGCTCCGTCGGATTCGTCGCTCCCCGCATAGGCCAGACGGCTGTCCTTCATGGCATCGAGCGTCTTGCCAGAGAGGGCAAACGCGAGCCCGCGCGAGTTGGAAACCCGGCGTTTCGAGATCGTTTCCGTCGGACCGATCCCGATAGCGATGCGCGCGTCCAACTTCCTCCTGCCGTGGGACCGCCCACGCAAGCCAGCCCGCATGAACACAGCAGCCCGGAGCGCCAGAATCGGCTCAGCCAGCAGCCACTGCCAGCGGTCATGGCGGAAGGTATCCACCTCTCCGACGGTCGCGCCCGCATGTACGCCTTCAAACTCCTTGCCGAGCTCGCGAACGCGGGCCATCGCCGCGTTGCTCTCTTCCGGTGAAAGCCGCGAGGATTTGACCAGATCGCCGGTCAGCACGGCGTAGATGTGGGTCGAACCAGACCTGACAACCTCCGTGCATCATAACAATACCTCCCATTTCCCGCGCCCTCGGCTCTGGTCCCGCCTGCCACGACAACCGCGCCAGGTCTGGCCAGCCCATCCCGAGCTCGTTCAAGATGCTGCGGCCATATCTCCTGTACCACCGCCCTCTCCCCGGCCGGCTCTGCCAGGTGGCCTGCAGAACCGCCCGCGAGATGATCGGTGCGGATTCGCCCGCCGGTGAACCTCTCCAGCCCCCCACGATCGCCCTGGCGCAGACCTTCGGTGACGATCTCAACCGGTAGGCGCACGTGCATGCGCCTGTGACGCGCGGCGGCTGGGAGCGTGGGCAGGAATCACGCTGGCGGCCATGTCTCAGCACGGCGGCGGGCGCTGGATGGTTCGAATGTCGTGGCCGTTCTCGAGCGAACCGGTGGCAAAGGAGCGGCGGGCAGCGTGGCAGGCGGCGCGCTTCGTCCCCCCTGCCCTGGCCGCCGCGACCCGGCGCCCCACACCCGCCGGGACAGGACCACCTACGGCCGCAGGATCTTCTCCATCGGCTTGCCCCGGGCGAGCTCATCGATCAGCTTGTCGAGCACGCGCACCTTGCGCATCAGGGGATCGCGCACCTCCTCGACCCGCACACCGCACACCACGCCCGTGACCAGGGCGCTTTTCGCGTTGAACTCGGGCGCCTGCGCGAGGAACGTCGCCACGTCGCAACCCCGGCGCAGCTGCTCCGCCAGGCCCGCCGCGCTGTAGCCGGTGAGCCAGCAGATGATGCGGTCCACCTCCTCCCGGGTGCGGCCCTTGCGCTCGGCCTTCTGCACGTACAGCGGATACACACTCGAGAAGCTCATGGCGAAGATGCGGTGCGCGCCCACGGTACCTCCTTCGTTCACGTCCTCCCGGCCTCGCCGACCCGGCCAGAGTCACCGGCCTTGGGAGGCCGCGCGAGGCCCGGCAGCAGCGCCTTCCCCATGGCCGACTACAGCCCCACGAAGCAGGCACGGGGGGCGACGTCGCGCTCGATGATGTCGAGGGCGCGAAGCTGCGCCACCAGGGTGCGCCAGCGCTCCTCGCTCATGGCGCCGAGGCCGCGGGCGCGGGTGGCGTCGCTCTCCAGCAGGGGCCGTTGCACCTCGGCAGCCGCCGCGAAGGTCTCCAGGTCCATGGCGGTGTTGAGGGCCGCCATCACCCGGTTGGTGGGGGCCGGATCGGCCAGGTAGGCCTGCCAGCCGGCGCGCAAGGCGGCGATGAAGCGACGCACGGTGTCGCGCCGCCTGGCGAGAAACTCGTCACGGGTGACGATCACCGCGGCGTACGGGTTAAAGCCGGTGTCGGCGATGAGCAGCACCCGGGGTTCGACCCCCTGGCGGCGCGCGGCCAGCGGCTCGGCGAAGACGAAGCACTGCATGGCCACGTCCCGCTGGCGGGGGTCGAGGAACTGGGCCATGGCGCCGCTGCCGTAGGGGACGATGCGCGTTCCGGCGAGCCCGTGGTGGCGGCGCAACCACTTGAGGTAGGCGAGCCCCGGCTGGGCGACGAGAGTGCCGCCGGCGGCGAGCAGCTCGGGGATGCTGGAAACGCCCCGGTCGGCGCGCACCATGATGGCCTGCGGGGAGGTCTGGTAGGTGGCGAACACCGCCACCACCTTCGCCCCCTTGGCGCGCAGCGACACCACCTCGTCCGCCGCCGCCACCGCCAGCTCCACCCGTCCGGCGGCGGCCATCTGCACCGCCGGCACGTCCGGTCCACCTTTCAGGATCTCCACGTCGAGGCCCTGAGCCGCGAAGTGGCCGCCCTCGCGGGCCGCGTAGATGCCGCCGAACTCCGGCTCGGGCAGCCAGTTGAGCTGCAGGCGCAGCGTCTCTGTGGGCGGCGCCGCCCAGGCCGCCCCCGCCCACAGGACGCCCACCACCCATGGCGCGAGCTTCGTCATCGTTCGTCCTCCGGCTGAGCCAACGCCTCCCGTTGTCTTCTCCTTCCGCCGCCGGGCATCGTCATGCACCCTCCCGCTCGGAGGCGTGCCAGTGGCGCAGTGTCAGCCGCGCCGCCGCCCCCACGCCGGCGAACAGCGCCAGGCCCAACAGCGAGGCCAGGCCGACGGCGGCGAACAGCCGGTCGGTGTGGGATTCGCGGGCAAAGGTGAGGGCGAGCATGCCAAGGCCGGCGTCGTCGCCCGCGTACGAGGCGACGAACTCCCCGACCACCGCGCCGATCACCGCCAGTCCTGCGGCCACCTTCAACCCCGCGAAGATGGACGGCAGCGCCGACGGGAGGCGCAACTTGACGAGCCTCGCCCAGCGCCCGGCGCCGTAGAGGCGGAAGAGATCCTCCAGGAGCGGGTCGACGGAGCGCAAACCGGTCACCGTGTTGACGATCACCGGGAACACCGAGACGATGAACGCCGCCACCGCCACCGGGACCACTCCGTACCCGAACCACACCACCAGCAGCGGCGCGATCGCCACCAGAGGCACGGTCTGCAGCAGCACCGTGAACGGATACACCGACCGCTGCACCCAGCGAGCGGAGGCGATGAGCACGCCGGCCGCCACCCCCACGACGGCGGCGAGGGCGAAACCGGCGAGCGCGGCCTGACCGGTGAGCAGCACCCCCCGTCCCAGGGGCCCGGCATGGGTGGCCAGCGCTGCCGCAATACGCGAGGGTGGAGGCAGCAGGTACAGCGGCACCTCAAGAAGATGGGTGAGCCCCTCCCAGACGGCGTTGGCCGCGACAAACGCCGCGGCAGGGGGCACGGCGTTGCGCAGCAGTAACCTCATCGGGCCTCCCCCTGCTGCAGCTGCTCCTGAAGCAGTCGAACCACCTCGTTGAAGGAGGCGGTGGTGCGCAGTGCGGCGTTGCGGGGTCCGGCAAGCGCCACCTCCACCTCGGCCACCACCCGCGCCGGTCGCCGCGACAGCAGCACCACCCGCTGCGCCAGAAACGCCGCCTCCACCAGCGAGTGGGTGACGAACAGCACAGTCATGCCCCGCCGCTGCCACAGGCCGTGGAGTTCCTCGTCCAGCCTGGCGCGGGTGAGCTCGTCGAGGGCGGCGAACGGCTCGTCGAGCAGCAGCAGGCGCGGTTCAGTGATCAGGGCGCGGGCCAGGGAGGCGCGCATCCGCATCCCCCCCGACAGCTGCGCCGGGAAGCGGTCGAGAGCGTCGTTCAACCCCACCTGGGCGAGCGCCGCCTCCGCTGCCTGGCGGCGCACGGGACGCGTGGTCCCGCGCAGCTCCAGCGGCAACTCGACGTTGGCCCGCACGGTGCGCCAGGGGAGCAGATGGGCGTCCTGGAACACGAACGCCACGCGCCCGCCGGCGCCGTCCACGCGCAGCTCCCCCGCCTGGGGCCGGTCGAGCCCGGCGACGAGCCGCAGCAGCGTCGACTTGCCGCATCCGGATGGTCCGAGAACGGCGACGAACTCCCCCGGCTTCACCTCCAGGTCCACGCCCTCCAGGGCCACCACCGCGCCCGGGAACACCCGGCGCACGCCATCGAGGTGGACCCCGGCGCCGCCGTCGCCCGCGTAGTGGGCCGCCATCCCGGCATTGTGCGAGCAACGCGCTCCCACCGCAAGAGAGACCCGTCCCACGCCGGGTGTTAGCGCCGCTGACCGCATCCGTGCCCGTGTCTTTCTTTTTCGGGGGGTTTCGCCGGCCCCCCACCCGCGCCTCCGCCGCGAAACCCCCCGTGCCCCCCCTCGCGCCGCGGGCAAAGCCCGACGGCGCTCGTCTCTCGCCTCCAGCACCCCCAACCACCCGCCCACCCAGCCCCCGCGTGATGGCGGGGCGGGTTGTGCC
>JBBINC010000013.1:0-46683 GCA_037444085.1 Acidobacteriota bacterium
GAGCGGAGCCCCCCGCACAAGAGAGCTTGGGGGGCCGGCGAAACCCCCCGAAAGAAAGACGGCCCCCGAAGGGGCCGTCCCGCAAGCACAGCCAGGTTGGTCTAGAAGGTGAACTGCAAGGCCGAGTGGACGTAGCGGCCGTACGGGTCGTAGGTGCCGTAGAACCCCGGGCCGTAGTCATTGATGTTCATGCCCGGCGCCAGCGGTGGCTCCTTGTCGGCGATATTGTTGACGCCGAAGATGATGCGGATGACGTCGCCGATCTTGTAGCTGGCGGCGAGGTCGACGTAGTGATAGGCGGGGATTTCATAGATGTCGTTCTTCTGGAGACGGGCGACGTTGCCCGGGTTGCCGATGGCGGGATTGGGGCTGCCGTCGTCGTTGGTGACGGCATGGAGGTAGCGCCAGCCGAGCGACACGGAAAGGTCACCGGTCTCCCAGCCGATGCGGGAGAGGTGCCGCCACTTGGGCGAAGGAACGCCGCACTGGTTGCCAAAGTACCCGACGCAGTCGTAGGTGAAGAGCCCGGTGTCGATCACCTGGCTGCGCAGGTAGGAGCCGATGAGGTTGAAGGAGAAGAGGCTCTTGCCGGCGGGGAGGAGGTAGGAGAAGTTGGCGTCGAGACCCTGGACGGTGCGCGTACCGATGTTCTGGTTGGTGGTGATGGTGTAGCCGTCGGGGGTGAGCCAGAGGGTGCCGGCGACGTCGCGGTGGATCAGGCGGCACAGGCGGGGGTCGCCGGTGTTGGCGCAGGCGTTGATGATGTCGTCGGCGGCCAGGCTGCCGATGGTGTCTTCGATATCGATGTCGAAGTAGTCGAAGGCCAGGGACAGGCCCGACACGGCCGAGGGGGTAATGACGAAGCCGGCGGTGAGCGTGTCGGCGATCTCCGGAGTCAGATCGGGGTTGCCGCCGCCGAGGGTGTTGTACTGGTCGGCCGGGTTGGGAAGGATGTTGCCGTACTGGGACGGACTGACGCCAGTCCGCGCGCACTGCTCCCGCGTCGCGCTGGGGGTGGGACCGGCGCAAATGTCCTGGCTGCCGCCGAGGCCAAGCCCCTGCGGAGTGAAGAGTTCACGTACGTTGGCGGCGCGGGTGGCGCGGTTGGCGCCGGCGCGGAACTTGAAGTCGCTGGTAGGCGACCAGCCGAGCTGGGCCTTCCAGGTGGGGTGACTGCCGCTGGTGTTGTAATCGGAGTAGCGGTAGCCCAGCTCCAGGGAGAGGTCCCTGGCACCCGATGCCCCCTGGACGAGCGGTACCAGCGCTTCGAAGAACGCCTCCCCGACGTAGTAGGATCCTGACACCGGCACGGTCGGGCCGCCCTGTCCGGAGCCCCAGCCCTCGCGATAGGCGAGGTCGGGGTTGACGAACAGGAACTCCTTGCGGTACTCGGCGCCAAGGGCCAGCTGAATCCCCTCGGTGGCAGTGGGGAGGGTCCAGCCATACTCCTTCATGTCACCGGTGAAGCGGGAGCCGATCATCTCGGTCTTGGTGCCCGATTCCAGCACCAGTGGGAGCGCCAGGTAGTCCAGCGCCGCCTGGGTGACGCCGCCGATCTTGAAAATGTTCCAGGGCACGCAGCCGGGGTTGCCCGAACGGCAGTGCCAGGTCGACGGGTCGTTGGGGTCGCCGTCGACGATCAGGGCGTCCTGCAGCCGATTGACGTTGAGGTCGTTGGCGTACGCCTGGGGTGAGCGGACCTCGGCGTGGAGCCCGAAGACGTTGTAGCTCCAGGCGTCGTTGATTTCGCCCTTGAGGCCGCTGATCATGCGGAAGGAGGTGTGGCGCAACTGGGCTACCCGCGGCCCGCCCTCGACGTTGCGGCGCAGGACCAGCACGTTGGCCATGTCGGTCGGCCCGTAGCCGTGCGCGGTGCACAGCATGGCGCGCTGCTGCTCGCTGAGCATCGGGTTGTCGCAGTTGATCATGTCGGTGTTGCCGAAGTTGCCCGAGGGGGCGATCTGCGCGTCGGTGTAGTCGTCCATGAACATGAGGTTGGCGTACGCTTCAAAGTGCTGGTTCCACTCGTAGTTGACGAAACCGCCGCCGGTGTACTTCTCGGCGGGACGCTGCATGAAGTTGTGGGGAGCGTAGTTGTACACGTCGGTTGCGACGCGGTTGCGGAAGGTGTTGCCGGGACCGCTCTGGTCCAGGGTGTAGTCGCCGGCGAAATTCCAGTCCTTGTCGAACACGATGAAGCGGCCCAGCGGGATGGTCGACGATCCGCTGCAGACGGGGCCGTTGGCACCCTGGCCCGGGGCGCAGTTGGTGTAGTCGCGGCGGTCCTTGCGCACCGCCGAGGTCTTGCGGTAGTCCAGGTAGGCTGAGGCATGGCCCTTGCCGTCGCCGAACTTGCCGCCCAGGGCGACGTTGGCGTTGAGGGCGCCGCCGTCCCAGGCGCTGCCCTCGGGCGCGCGGAAGCCGCGGGCCTGGTTCATGGCCTGCGCGATCTCGTTGTTGTTGTCGTGCTGGAAGCCGCCGAACTGGATGCCCCCGCGGAAGCCCTCGAAATCCTTGTCAAGGATGAAGTTGACCACGCCGGCGACGGCATCGGCGCCGTACACCGACGAGGCGCCGCCGGTGAGCACGTCGACGCGCTTGACCAGCGCCGAGGGGATGAAATTGAGGTCGGGCGCGGTCTCCCAGGCGTCACCGCTGGCCATGCGCTGGCCGTCGATGAGCACCAGGGTGCGCACGGATCCCAGGTAGCGCAGGTCCACGGTCGCCGTGCCCGTGGCGCCGTTGGCGATGGTGGAGTTCTGCGCCGCGAAGATCTGCGGCAGCGCCATCAGCAGGTCCTCGATGCGGGTCAAGCCGCGGTAGCTCAGTTCCTCGATCTCCAGCGTCGTGACCGGGCTTAAGGCGTCGAGGGTGGGGCGGGGGATGAGGGTACCGGTGACTTCCACTTCTTCCTTGAACTTGGTTTCTGCCGGCTGCTCCTCCTGCGCCAGCGCCGGCGCGGTCGCGCCGATCACGGCGACGGCCGCGGCCAGAACAAGTGCCGCTCGAAAACTTCGCTCCAACGTTGCATGCATGACCTTTCCTCCTCCTTTTGTTCGGTGTTGTCGGGGCGTACGACGATGAGAGATCGGCCGCGGGGGCCCTCGCGAGCCCTTGTCGCCCGCCAGCGCGCCAGGAAAGGCAGCGCCACGCTCCAGCCATGCGGGCACGACCGCTCGCCCACCATACCAGCGCGGCTCCCTGGCCGGGGCCGTCGCGTACGGTGCGAGTCGGTCAGCGAGCGGGGCGACCTGCCGCACAAGAGTTCCCATGGGCCATTGTGAACGTCTTGCCGCTGGTGTCAAGGGGCCGTGCGTCGCGACGACGTTCTGCCCCCGCCCAGCAGCGGTAGCCGAGGTGGCAGGACGGTCCCGCACCCTCCGGCCGGGACGCCGCCGGGTTGAGTCGGCTGGGTGCGCGGCGGCTCAGCTCTTCGCCAGGTGGGCCAGCATTTCGCGCACCGAGTCCGCCTCGGGATCATTGGGCGCCAGCTCCAGGAAGCGCTGCAGGTGGGTGGCAGCCTCGGCGTTGCTCCCCTCGCCGATGGCGATCAAGCCGAGCAGATAATGGGCCTGGGGGTGGTCGGGCTTGAGCTGGACCACCCTGGAGAAGGCGTTCCTGGCCAGCGTGGTGTCGTGGGCGTCGTAGGCGTCGAAGGCCACCTTAAGCAACCCGTTGCTGGCAAACTCGGGCTCGTAGGCGGCCAGGCCGACCAGCGCCTCGACAAGGCGGGGCTTGTCGTTCAGGGCCAGGCAGGCGTTGAAGCGAAGCCGGATCGCCTTCTCGTTCCCCGGATCTGTCTTCAAGATGGTCTCGACGGCTCTGACCGCCTCGGCGTGGCGTCCGATCGCCACGCCAGCGGTGGCGAGGCCGAGGAGCGACTCCTGCAGGTTAGGGTCGAGATTGAGGGCGGTTTGAAAGCGGGCAAAGGCGCCCTCGTTGTCCCCCTGGCGCGCCAAACCGACCGCTTCGTTGTGGACCCTCCTGGCCTCCTCAAGACGCCGGCCGATCCGCTCCATGTCCTCCAGGGCAATCGCAGCGCGGGCCTCGTCCTTGAGGTTGGTGTAGGCCTGCCAGCGCGCCAGCAATACCGCCTCGTCCATGGACCCGAGCGCCACGGCCCGCTCCGCCGATTCGGCCGCCTGGCGATCGTGGCCCAGTTCCACCTGCAATGTCGCCAACGCCGCCCAGGCCTGGCGGAGGTCCGGGTCGTGCTCCACCGCTTCGGAGAACTTGCCCTCGGCGAGCACGTAGTTTCCGGCCTTCAGGGCGGCGACGCCGGAGTTGTAGGCAAGCGCCGCCGGTTCCGAGGTGGCAACGGTCAGCGTCGCCCCTCCGGGCACCAAGAGTTGTCGCCGCATCACCCACTCAAAGTGCTGGGTGCCTTCCAGGTGCCATTCCTGGCTGGCCTCGGTGACCTGGAAGCCGGGCTTCTCGAAGCGATAGTGGTAGGTCACGCCCACCCGCCGGAAGTCGAGCATGAAGGCCCCCTTCCGATCGGTGGTCCTGACCTCGCTGAACTCGGGGAGCTGCGGCGACGTGGCGGAGACCGTCACTCCCTCGAGGGGCTTGCCATCCTGGTCGACGATCTTGCCAACCAGCCTCGCCTTACGCTGCGCTTCGGCGAGTCCGGGCAGAAGCCAGGCCAGAATCAGGAGCGCGATGAGCGTGCGAGACCCGTTGCGCATGGTGGTCACCTTGCCTCCTCCGAACGTGCGAGCATACCGCACGTCTCAAGTCGTTCTGGCCGAGGGGGTGCTCCCTCTCCCCGGCTGCGGATGTACCGCCTTCCGTCTGTCCGCGCCAGGCCGCTGCTCGTGCTGCCCACCAAGGCCTGGAGACCTCGCCGTCGCCCGGCGGCAGGGGTTCGCGCGGGCCGGGTCGAAGTATACCGTGACTCGCGGCCGTGGGTGCCGAGGCGTTACCCAATCTCGAGTTGGCGAAACAGCAGGGATGGTGTGGTGACCGCGGCGCGCAGCGAGGCGCTGGCGGGATCGTCACCGGCCGCTTCGAGGGCGGCGAGCAGTCGGCCGCAGCCGGCCCGCAGCTCCACCCGCGGCCACACCTGCACGGCATCGCCGGCGCGCAGCCGGACGCCCAGGGCGGGCAGCACGAGGCGGTCGCGAGCGCGGTCCAGCCGCACTCCTCCGGCCATGGCGCGCAGGTGCCAGCCATCGGCCATGGCTGCGGCAAGTTCGCGAGAGGACACAGTTCCGCCCGCCATGACA
Organism: Acidobacteriota bacterium; assembly: GCA_037444085.1. Classification (GTDB taxonomy): domain Bacteria; phylum Acidobacteriota; class Thermoanaerobaculia; order Thermoanaerobaculales; family Thermoanaerobaculaceae; genus CALEVZ01. The sequence continues at coordinate 5,229 of JBBINC010000013.1, forward strand.
AGATTCGCCGGTCTGCTGGCGGGAGGGTCGGCGTACGAAGCGCGCACGGCGCCGCCCGCCCGCTCGGCGATACCCCCCGCCTCCTGCCAGGTGAGCGCGGGGTTGCCCAGCCGGCCGCCGGCCAGCAAGACCACCCGACGAGATGGAATCCCCTCGCCGTCGAAGGGGAGGGGCAACAGACCGTCGGGACCGCAGCGCGCATCCTCCAGCCCCCAGGCGGGAGAGATCTCCCGGCGTCTTCGCGGGCTTGTGCCCAGGAGGTCGAGAAGAGCCAGCAGCAGGTGCGCGGCGACCTCGGGCGCGAGGAGAACGTCGTACAGCCCGCGCGGGGGAGGAGCGAGGAGCGGAGGAAGGTCGCCGGTTCCGGCGACGGCCTCGACCAGCCGGGCGGCAAGAGGCTCGGAGAGTGCCGGCACCGCACGATGGACGACGCTCGCCGGCAGCTGCCCGCACGCGGCGCGCACCTCGATGAGGGCGCCGCCGGCGTTGGCCGTGCCGGCAAACCCCTCACCGGTGACCAGCAGCGCCCGACTCCACCCGGTGATGACGCGAATTTCCTCGACCCGCAGGGATCGGGAGGCGAGGGCGTCGGCCAGCTGCACGCCGAAGCTCTCCGCCTGGCCTGCCGCCGGCGCGTCAGGACGGGGTGGGACGGTCGAGCTGCCGAGCATCGCGCGCGGCGGCAGCGGGTCGGGGCCGGGGTAGGCGGAGGCCAGCGCCGCGCGAGCCGCGTCGCGGCCCGCCGCGGCGGCGATGCCGGCGACGGCGGCGAATCCCCTCGTCCCACCGCCGGCCAGTCGGCAGGCGACCCCGGCCCGGAGCGCGTGACGCCGCTCCCACTGGCCGCCGCGCCAACGCAGCGTGAAGGTTTCGCCCTCCCTGGCAAAGACCTCATGGCGGATCTTGGCCCGCTGCAGCTCGGCCAGCGCCGCCTCGGCGGCGGGTCCGAGGGGCGTACTCACCCCACCTCCAGTCCGTCGAGGAGCAGCCATGGGGCGTCGCTTCCCACCGGGACGGCGTCTCCATCCTTGCGACACCACCCGGGCTCGGCGGTGGCTTGCGTCTCGGCGGAACATGCCAGCACCCCCCTGCAGACGGTGGCCAGCGGGGCGTGGAGCGTGAAGCTGGGCAGCGGGCGGTCCGCCTCGCCGCGATGCAAGGCGCGCGCGGAGCGCACCTCCAGCCACACGGTGGCGGTGGCGAGGTCGAAGGCTGCGGCGCGCACCGCGGTCACCTCCAGGCGAGCCTGGCGCCGCAGATCCGGCAGGGGTGACCCGCGGCCCCGGGTGATGAGGTTGGAGATGCGCGGGCGCGGGGGAGCATGGACTCCACCGCGGCGGGCGCTGCCGGCCGGCGCGTCGAGGCAAGCGGCGGTCGTCCGATCGGCCAGCACTCCAGCCGGTTCGCCGCCGCGCAGGAGCGGCCGTGGGCGGCCGGGCGTTCCTTCGTCGTCCATGGCGAAAGCGCCGGGCAGGTCCCAACGGGTGGGGTCGTCGGTCACATCCAGGGGAAGGGCGAATCGGGGTCGTGGCGACCCACTCGCCAGGGGCGAGAGCCCAGCCGCCACCAGATCGCCTTCCAGGCTGTGCCCGACCACCTCGTGCACGAGCGCTGCCGCAACCGCCGGTGCCAGCAGAATGAGCGGGCGCCCGCGCGGCGCCGGGCCCCGCCCATCCACGGTGGGGCGTGGCGGCCGCCAGTCGGCGGCGAGAGGGAGCACGGCGAGGGCGCGCTGGCCGTCGCGAGCTTCGACTTCCAGCAGTGCCGGTCGTGCCAGAACCGCGCCCGACTGCCGCCGCACCACCGCTGCCCAGCGCCAGCGCCAGCGCAGAGTCCACTCGCCCGGTCCCAGGCTGGCCAGCCACTCACGCGGATCCGGGAGAGGTGGAGGTTCGGGGAGGAAGACGGGCGGGACCAGGTGAGGCGACGCGCGCAGGAGGCGGCCGAGAGTCACCCGGTCGGTGGCATCGCTGGAATCCAGACGGCCGTGGCGACGTACCGCCACACCGTCGCGCCGCGCCACCCCCTGCTCGGTAACCCGGCCGTCGGCGGTGCGCCACCATCCCTCGGCGGTGCGCTCCAGGTAGATATCCTCCGGCCGCGGGGCAGGGGTTTTTTCCAGCAGGTCCTGAAAGGCGGCAAGGGCGTCGGCGGGGCGGTCCGGTGCGGCCATGGCGTCGTGGTAGCATAAGCCGCTTTTGGGGTCAGGTGGGGAGGCGCCCCGGTGAGTGAGGACTTCCGAGCAAGGTTGCGCCAGCTGGAACAGGCCAGTCTCGAGGGGGGTGGGGCGGAGCGTATCGCGCGCCAGCATCAGGCGGGCAAGCTGACGGCGCGCGAGCGATTGGACCTGCTGCTGGATCCCGCCTCGTTCGACGAGGTGGATCGCCTGGTGACCCACCGCTGCACCGACTTCGGCATGGACCAGCAACGCATCCCGGGGGACGGGGTGGTGACCGGCTTCGGCCGCATCGAGGGAAGGCCGGTGGCGGTGTTCGCCCAGGACTTCACCGTCTTCGGCGGTTCGCTGTCCGAGGCGCACGCCGAGAAGATCTGCAAGATCATGGATCTGGCGCTGAAGTTCGGCATCCCGATGATCGGCCTCAACGACTCGGGCGGGGCGCGCATCCAGGAAGGAGTGGTGTCGCTGGGCGGCTACGCCGACATCTTCCTGCGCAACACCATCTGCTCGGGGGTAATCCCGCAGATCTCGGCGATCCTGGGACCGTGCGCGGGTGGGGCGGTGTACTCGCCGGCCATCACCGACTTCATTTTCATGGCCAAGGGGTCGAGCTACATGTTCGTCACCGGGCCGGAGGTGATCCGCACGGTGACCCACGAGGAGGTCACCATGGAGCGCCTGGGCGGCGCCACCACCCACGCCCAGATCTCCGGGGTGGCGCACTTCGCCTGTGCCGACGATCTCGATACGCTGGCGCGCATTCGCCGCCTGGTCTCGTTCCTGCCGCTCAACAACGCTGCCGACTCTCCCGTGCGCCCCGGTACCGACCCGCCCGAGCGGGAGAACGAGGAGCTGGATCGGTTGGTCCCGGCCGATCCCAACCGGCCGTACGACATAAAGGAACTGATCCGCGTCGTGGCCGACGACGGAGAGTTCCTGGAGGTGCACGAGCTGTACGCCCGCAACATCGTCGTCGGGTTTGTGAGGCTGGCGGGCCGATCGGTGGGGGTGGTTGCGAACCAGCCGGCGCACCTCGCCGGGGTGCTGGACATCAACGCCTCGGACAAGGGCGCCCGCTTCGTGCGCTTCTGCGACGCGTTCAACGTGCCGCTGCTCATTCTCGAGGATGTGCCGGGGTTCATGCCCGGCGTGGAGCAGGAGCACGGCGGCATCATCAGGCACGGCGCCAAGCTGCTGTACGCCCTCGCCGAGGCGACCGTCCCCAAAATCACGGTGATCACCCGCAAGGCGTACGGCGGGGCGTACTGCGTCATGGGGTCCAAACACATCCGCACCGACTTCAACTTTGCCTACCCCACCGCCGAGATCGCCGTGATGGGCTCACAGGGAGCGGTGAACATCCTCTACCGGCGCGAGATCGACAGCGCCTCCGATCCCGAGGCGAGGCGTGCGGAGCTGGTGAAGCGCTACAACGACGCCTTCGCCAATCCCCTGGGCGCGGCGCAGCGCGGCTTCGTCGACGCGGTGATCGAACCGCGCCACACCCGCCGGCGGGTCGTGCAGGCTCTCGCCCTGGCGGCCAACAAGCGCGACTGGATGCCCGCCAAAAAGCACGGGAACATCCCACTGTGAAGCCGGCAGCCGACGGCCGACGGTCAGCCGCGCCCCCGCCCGTCCCGAACGACGGTCGTGGCCATGGTCCGGCGCCGTCGGTGGTGGACCGCCGGCTGGCGGCTGAAAGGGGGGGTGGGTGGTGAGGGTATTGGTCGCCAACCGGGGTGAGATCGCGCTGCGCATCATTCGTGCCTGCCGCGAACTGGGCCACGAGAGCGTGGCGGTATTCTCGGAGGTGGATCGCACGCAGCCCCACGTGCTGGCCGCCGACCTTGCCCTGCCCATCGGGCCGGCGCCGGCGCGGGAGTCCTACCTCAACCAGGCGGCGATCCTGGCGGCAGCCGGAAAGGCCAGAGCGGCGGCGATTCATCCCGGGTACGGATTCCTGGCGGAGAACGCCGGCTTCGCCCGCGCCGTCGAGCAGGCCGGTCTCGTCTGGATTGGTCCCCCGCCGGAGGCCATCGAGCTGCTCGGCTCCAAGACCGCGGCGCGCGAGCTGGCACGCCGGGTGGGGGCGCCGATCGTGCCCGGCACCGATCCGCTGACCGATGCGGCGACGGCGCGCCGGTTCGCCGAGGAGGTCGGCTACCCGATCCTGCTCAAGGCGGTGGGCGGGGGTGGCGGCAAGGGGATGCGCATGGTGCGGGCGCCGGAGGAGATCGAGGAGTCGCTGGCTCGCGCTTCCTCGGAAGGGAAGGCGTTTTTTGCCGACGACCGGGTGTACGCCGAGAAGGTGATCGAGCGCCCCCGCCACATCGAGGTGCAGATCCTCGGCGATCGCACCGGCACCGTCCTGCACTTCGGCGAGCGGGAGTGTTCGCTGCAGCGGCGGCACCAGAAGGTCGTCGAGGAGACGCCGTCGGTGGCAGTGGACGCCGAGCTGCGCCGGCGGCTCGGCGAGGCGGCGGTGGCGGTGGCGCGCGGGGCGGGGTATCGCTCGGCCGGCACGGTGGAGTTTCTCCTCGGCCAGGACGGCAGCTTCTACTTCCTGGAGGTGAACACCCGGCTGCAGGTGGAGCACCCGGTGACCGAGGTGGTGTACGGCGTCGATCTGGTTCATCTCATGATCCGCGAGGCGTTGGGGGAGAACCTGACGCTGCGCCAGGAGGACATCGCGGCGCGCGGCCACGCCATCGAATGCCGCGTCTACGCCGAGGATCCGCTGCGCGGCTTCGCTCCGTCCCCGGGAACCATCCAGCTGCTGGAACGCCCCGGGGGTCCCGGGGTGCGCGTCGACTCGGGTGTGCGCACCGGTTCAGTGGTGCCGCTGGACTACGACCCGATGCTGGCCAAGCTCATCGTGTACGGGGCCAACCGGGAGGAGTCGCTGGCTCGCCTGCGCCGGGCTCTGGCCGAGTACCGCATCGTCGGGATCGCGACCACCCTGCCGCTGTTTCGCCTGCTTCTGGACGTGCCGGCGTTTCGCAGCGGCGACCTGCACACCGGGTTGCTGGACGAGCTGCTGGGGGTGGGGTCGGTGGAGGCGCTGCAGGCCGCAAGTTCACCGGAGCTGGAGGAGGTGGCGATCATGGCGGCGGGGTGCCTGGAGGCGCGAGCCGCGGCGGCGTTGCCTGCCGACCTGATGGAGGTGGCGGAACGGGAGGGAGCGGCGTGGCGCCAGGAGGGACGGCGGGTGGCGCACGGGAGGTTCCCGCGATGACCCGGGTCCTCGTGGTGCCGCGTGTGAAGGTGGGCGCGCGCGGCTTCCACCTCGACCTCTCTTGCGCCCGCCTGGCTGGTGGCGCGATCGGCGGTCTCGTCCGGGGAGCCCGGCCATGAGGTGGTGGGTGGAACGCGATGGCCGACGCCTCGAGGTCTCCGTGGAAGGGGAAGGACAGCGACTCGCGGTGCGCGTGGATGGCAGCAAACGACTGGTGAGCTTCCTGCCGGTGGCCGCCAACCTGGCGGCGATGCTCGGGGAGGACGGCAGCGCCTACTCCGTGGCCCACCAGCGCCTGGCTCCGGGACGGTGGCGCATCTCTTTGGCTGACAGGGAGTTCGTTATCCAGCTGCGGGACCCCTTGGAGCGCGAGGTGGCCCACAGAACGGATGCCCGGCAGGGGCCCCAGGAGATCCGTGCGCCGATCCCGGGCAAGGTGGTGCGGATCGCGGTGAGCAAGGGCGACGTGGTGGTACCCGGGCAGCCTCTGCTGGTGCTCGAGGCGATGAAGATGGAGAACCCCCTCTGCGCCGAGGGAGCCGGCCGCGTCGACGAGGTGTTGGTGGGCGCGGGGGCCACCGTGGAGGGCGGCCAGCTCCTGGTCGTGCTGCGCTGACCCGGAGGCCCCAACTGGCTGCTACGGCGAGGGCGGCGTGGTCGCGTTGGGTTGCCGGGTCACGGGGTGGTGGCGGTGACGTTGCGGCCTTCGGCGGTGGCGGCGAACAGGGCGGCCTCGGCCTCGGCCACGAAGTCCTGGGCAAGGTGATGGCGGCTGCGCCGGTACTGCGCCACGCCGGCGGCGATGGCCGGCAGTTGCCCACCCCTGGGCATGGCCTCGAGCGCGGCCAGCCGCAGGCGTTCCACGGTAGAAATGGCGGAGCGCTCGTCGGCGTCCGCGAGGAGGACGGCGAAGGTGTCGGCGCGCAGCACCGCGAGGGCGTCGATCTGCCGTAACGTCCGGCGTAGAGCGCCGCCGGCCAGCTCGAACAGGGTCTCCAGTCGCTCCGGTTCCGCGGAGATGGAAAGGCGCAGCAGGGCGATGGAGAACGACGAGCCGTTGCGCCGCACGCGTTCCATTTCCACCTCCAACCGCCGCAGGAACTTCTCCGGCGGCAGGACGCTGCCGCTGGCGTCGGCGGCTTCTCCCCAACGGCGCTTCGCCCAGCGCTGGAAGAAGATCACCGTGAAGACCATGGCGAAGGGGATGATGCCGAGCAGCGAGGTGTTGTCACCCACCAGGGAGAACCGACGTGGGAGCAGCGAAATCTGGGTAGCGATGTCGATCGCCGCGGTGAGCGCGACCAGCGCCGTGGCGGCGAGGGCGGGCCGTGCCTGCGGGCGGCGCAGCCGCACCGGCCCCAGCAGCTTGTAGAGCAGATAGGGACCGAGGAGGACGAGCGTCCCCTGTCCCACGTGCACGAGTACCGCGAGGTCGGAGGTGGAGCGCCATACCGCCGCGAACGCGATGCCAAGAACGAGTGCGGCCTGCAGGGTGACGAGCGGGATGGGCACCGGGGCCTGGAGATACCGGTAGACCAGGCTGACGAACGCCGCCACGAGCCCCAGCACGGCCGAGGTGTGCAGGCGATAGGCGATGCCCTCGCTCACCAGTTGCGTCGGTCCCCAGATGGTCTGGGTGAGGAAGAACGCCGACGCCAGGGCGAGGAAGACCGTGAAAGCCAGATGGGCCCTCTCCTCCCGCTGCGCCGCGAAGAGCACGAGGTGCAGCGCCGCCAGTGTCAGCAGAAACGCCGCCACGGCGCTGAGGAGCGCTTCGCGCTGGACATAGGCTGCCAGGAGCGAACCGTACGCCTCGATGCGCGGCGCTGGCCCGAGGAGGCCGCCGCAGCCGGCGGTGGAGTAGGCGTGTACGACCAGCTCGTTGAGCTCGCCGTAACGCAGCGAGACGCGTGGCAGCCGGTAGAGGCGGGGAGAGAGGACGGATCGGGCCGGCCGCGGGGGAAACGCACCGCGCGCGCCGATCAAGCGGCCATTGAGGAAGACCTCCTCGGCGTCGGCGACGACGCCAAGGTCGAGGGCCAGGTCCTGGTCAGCCAGGTGGGAGGGGATGAACAGGCGAGTGACATACCAGGCGTGACCGCGAAAGCCCGGTGCGCCGGTTCGCTGCCAGCAACCTGGCACCTGGATGGCTTGCCACGCGTGCCTTTCCCGGAAAGGGCTGGACCAGGCCGGGTCGTGGCCGGTCCGGAACAACCACTCCCCGGCCAGCGAGGTTGGAAGGGACTCGACTCGGAAGGTGGGGGGCTCGCTGGCGGCCGCGCAGACGGGCAAGAGCGCGGCCAGGAGGGCGAGTCGCGCGCCCCTCATGGCGAGGCTCCGCAGGGCACGGCGGTGGCGCCGGGGAAAAGGTCCTGCATCTGCCCGGCAACCGAGGTGGCGTGCGCTCGCGACGCCATCGACCGGACGCGCACCCGCGTCAGCCCCCCCGGGGCAGGTACGGTGCGAGATGCAAGCCCCCGGCCGCGCAGCGCGGCGACGGCGCGCTCGACGTTGGTGGGATCGCCGAACGCCCCCACCTGCACCTCCCAGCATCGCTCGCCCGGCATCCCGTCACCGACGGCCAGGACCTCAAGGCGCACGGGAATCACTCCCGGGGAGATGGCAGCGAGGACTTCGGCGGCACGGTGGGAGAGGTCGATGATGCGTCCCTCCACGAACGGGCCGCGGTCGTTGATGGTGACCGCAACCGAGCGCCCGTTGTCAAGGTTGGTGACGCGTACCGAAGTGCCGAAGGGCAGGGTGCGATGGGCGGCGGTAAGCTCGCGCAGGTCGAAGACCGCGCCGGAGGCGGTGGGACGACCGTGATAGGGGAGGCCGTACCAGGACGCCAGCCCCTCCTCGATGAGCGCCGGTCGAGCCATGCCGATGGTCTCCCTGGTCGGCGAGGACGTAGCACACGCAGCGGCGAGGGTTACGGTGATCACAGCCAGCCATGGCAGGGCGGAGCGCCTGGGGGGCATCGATCCGTGCGGCATGCCCCTGAAATAGTAGCGCACCGCGCAGGCGGGCGACTGGGAGGCGGCCGCGCTGATGGGCGCATGATCGCCGCGTCTCGCCGCTTGACAGCGTTGCGGCCGCTGCTATTCTCGATTCTAGCTTTCGAGGAGAAGGGGGTCACAATGCGAAGAGCAACCGTTCTCAGCAGGACCAACCCACCGAGCAGGGGAGGGACGTACGTGGCCGTCGTGCTGCTCCTGCTGGCCGTCGCGGCGCCGGCGCGCGCCGCCGACTACCAGGCGGGAGAGCTCAAGATCAGCTGGGGAACCACTCTCTCGTACGGCGCGATGTGGCGGGTGGAGGACCGGGACCGCTCCATCGTCGGCCTGGCCAACGGCGGGACGGCGTTTTCGGTCAACGGCGACGACGGCAATCTCAACTACGACAAGGGACTGGTCTCCAATGCACTGAAGGCGACAACCGAACTGGAGCTGTCCTACAAGAACTTCGGTGCCTTCGTGCGCGCCTTCGGCTTCTATGACTACGAGAACGAAAAGGGGGACCGCGCTCGCATGCCGCTCACCGAGGCGGCGCTGGATCGGGTCGGCCAGCGCGCCGAGCTGCGGGACGCGTTCGCCTGGTTCCGCTTCAACGTCGGCAGCGTCTCGGCCGAGTTGCGTGCCGGCGAGCAGGTGATGAGTTGGGGCGAGAGCACGTTCATCCAGAACGGCATCAACGCCATCAACCCGGTGGACGTGAGCGCCCTGCGGGTGCCCGGCTCGGAGCTGCGCGAGGCGTTGCTGCCGATCGGCGCCGTGTCGCTGTCCCTCGGTCTGTCGCAGAACGTCTCCGCCGAAATGTACTACCAGTACCGCTGGGAGGAGACGATCATTGACCCGGCCGGGACGTACTTCTCGACCGCCGACCTGGCCGGCCGCGGCGCCTCGCGGGTGATGCTGGGCTTCGGCTCGGTGCCGGACACGATTCCCATCATGCCGTCGCCGACCAACCCGGTGGGGGCGGTGGTGCCACGCATCGCCGACCGCGAGGCCAAGGACGGCGGCCAGTACGGGGTGGCGTTCCGCTGGTTCGCCCCCCGCCTCAACGGCACCGAGTTCGGCCTCTACCACATCAAGTACCACTCGCGGTTGCCGATCATCAACGCGATCACCGGCACGTTTTCCGGTCTGCTGCCGCCCAACCTCAACTACGCCGCCAGCGCCCAGTACTTCCTGAGCTATCCGGAGGACATCAAGCTCTATGGCGTGTCGTTCAACACGCAACTGGGGGGCACCGGGGTCGCGCTGCAGGGAGAGGTCTCCCACCGCAAGGACGTTCCTCTCCAGGTAGACGATCTGGAACTGCTGTACGCCGCGTTGTCGCCGCTGCGCCTGGTGGACATCCCGGCCTTTGCCCAGATCAAGGCGATCGGCACGCTTCTGGCGGGCACGAACCAGATCGGGGCGTTCGGTTTTGGCGAGGAGATCGCCGGTTACCGGCGGTTCGATACGACGCAGGTGCAGTTCACCGCCACCAAGATCTTCGGCGGCCTGCTGGGCGCCGATCAGCTCACCACGGTGCTGGAGGCGGCGTACTCCTACGTGCACGACATGCCTGCCAAGTCGGTGCTGCGGCTGGAGGCGCCGGGAACGTACACCTCGGGCAACCCCATCCACCAGCAGGCCCGCGTGCAGCCCGGCACCGAGCCGCTCGGAGCGTTTCCGGAGGAGGAGTCGTGGGGGTACGTATTCGCCGGCCGGCTCGACTACAACAACGTGTTTGCCAACGTCAACCTCCTCCCCCGCATCTCGTGGGCGCATGACGTCAACGGGGTGTCGCCGGGGCCAGGGGGGAACTTCATCGAGGGGCGCAGCGCCTTCACGGTGGGCCTGGCGGCCAACTACCGCATCAGCTGGGAGTTCGATCTGAGCTATACCCGCTTCGATGGGGCCGGCCGCTACAACCTCATCAGGGATCGCGACTTCATCGCGACCGCCGTGAAGTACTCGTTCTAGGTTTGAGGGAGGATGACCATGCGTGGGAGAACATCACTGGCAAGCTTCGCTGTCGCCCTCGTGGTTTTCGGCGCTGCAGCCGCGGCCGTCGCCGAGCTGTCGCCGCAGGAGATCGCCCGACTGGGCGCCGACCTCACGCCTCTCGGGGGCGAGAAAGCCGGCAACGCGGCCGGGACCATTCCGGCCTGGACCGGCGGCATCACCACGCCGCCCGCCGGCTACAAGCCGGGCATGCGGCACATCGATCCCTACGCCGCCGATGCCATTCGCCTGACCATCACCGGCAAGAACATGGCGGAACACGCCGACAAGCTCACCGAGGGTCACAAGGCGCTGCTGAGGACCTACGGCACCTACAAGATGAATGTCTACCCGAGCCACCGGTCGGCCTCCGTGCCGAGCTTCGTCTACGAGGCGACCAGGAAGACGGCGGCGACCGCCAAACTGGAGGCCAACGGCAACGGCGTCGTCAACGCCATCATGGGCATTCCTTTCCCCATCCCCAAGAACGGACTTGAGGTGATCTGGAACCACCTGCTTCGCTACCGCGGCGAGGCGGCCACCCGCTGGTTCATCCAGGCGGCGCCGACGCGAGGTGGCTCCTACACCCTGGTCGAGTTCCAGGAGGACTTCCTCTACCTGTACGGAATCCGCGGCATGACCGAAGAGAAGCTGCGCAACCGCATCCTTCTCTTCAAGCAAAAGGTCATGGCGCCGGCGCGGCTGGCCGGCGGCATCCTGCTGGTGCACGAGACCTTGAACCAGGTGCGCCAGCCGCGTGACGCCTGGCTGTATAACCCCGGCCAGCGCCGCGTGCGTCGCGCCCCCAACGTCGCCTACGACAATCCGGGAACGGCGGCGGATGGGCTGCGCACCTCCGACAACCTCGACCTGTTCAACGGCGGGGTTGACCGCTACGACTGGAAGCTCATCGGCAAGAAGGAGATGTACGTACCCTACAACGCCTACAAGGTGCACAGCGGCAATCTCAAGTACAAGGACCTTTTGACCCCGCTGCACATCAACCCCGATCATCTGCGCTACGAGCTGCACCGGGTGTGGGTGGTGGATGCGACGCTGAAGACCGGCGCGCGCCACATCTACAAGCGGCGCACCTTCTACATCGACGAGGACTCCTGGCAGATCCTCGCCGTCGACCAGTACGACAACCGCGACCAGCTCTGGCGGGTGTCGGAAGGGTTCCCAATCAACTACTACGAGGTGCCGCTCACCTGGGTGACGGCCGAGGTCCACACCGATCTGCAGGCGGGTCGTTACCTCGCCTACGGACTGTCCAACGAGACGAGGCCGTTCGATTTTTCGAGGACGCTCACCGAGGCCGACTTCGCGCCCGATGCGTTGCGCCGCGAAGGCGTGCGTTGAGTTATTGATGACCACGAACCTCCAGCCGGGCCAGCCAACCCGGCTGGAGGTTTCATTCCGCTTCGCGTCCCGTTCGCCTCGACGGGGGCGGTGTTGCACCGTGGCAGCCGAGGGTGGGTGGCGGGCTGGGGGAGGACGTCGCGGGGGTCGGGCCCAGAAAGGGGGGGTCGTGGGTACGCCAATCATTTGGATGCTGGTTCTGCTCGCCGTGGGGGTGGCCGGGACGGCCGCGGGAGAGGATGAGCCCGCGGTCATGGCCCCCCTCGCCTCCCGTTCGCTGCTGCTTGACGTCGCAGGAAGCGGGGATCGCCTGGTGGCGGTCGGCGAGCGCGGGCACGTTCTTGTTTCCACCGACCAGGGGGGATCGTGGCGACAGGTGCCGGTGCCCACCCAGGCGCTGCTCAACGCCGTCGCGCTGGGTGACGACGGCCGTTCGTGGGCGGTGGGCCACGACTCGGTGATCCTGCGCAGTGCCGACGGCGGCGAGTCGTGGGAGCTGGTGTTCAGCGACCCCGAGGCGAGCGAGCCGCTGTTCGACGTGTTCTTCCTCGATGGCCAGCGCGGCTTTGCCGTGGGCGCCTACGGCGTCTTCCTGGAGAGCAGCGACGGCGGCGCAACCTGGGAGCCGCGCACCGTCTTCGAGGGTGACAACCACCTCCACCACGTGGCGCGTTTTCCCTCGGGGTCGCTGCTTATCGTTGGCGAACGTGGGTTGATCCTGCGCTCCGACGACGAGGGGGAGAGCTGGCGGGAGCTGCCCTCCCCGTACCGCGGCTCGCTGTTTGCCAGCCTGCCGGTGGATGACCGCGTGCTGCTGGTGTTCGGGCTGCGCGGTCACGCCTTCCGTTCCGCCGACGGCGGGGCGACCTGGCAGGAGACCGCCACCCAGACGACCGCCATGCTCACGGATTCCTGCAGCTTTTCCGACGGGCGAATTCTGGTGAGCGCCCTGGGCGGCGTACTGCTGGAGTCGCGGGATCAAGGCCAGGGATTCGCCATCGATGAGGAGCGCTCCCGGCTCGGGCTTGCGGCCGCGGTCTGCCTGCCCGACGGGAGCGCCGTGCTGGTGGGCGAGCTGGGCGTGCAGAAGCTTGCAGCCGCGGAGCTGGCCGCGCTGTTCGCGGGGGGGGAGGAACGATGAAGAGCTGGCTTGAGAACCTGATCTTCGGCCATCGCCGGACGGTGATCGTGCTCTTTGTCCTGGTGACCGGTTTCATGGCCTACCAGGCATCGCACCTGCGCATCGACGCCGGCTTCGCCAAGATGCTCCCCTTGAAGCACGAGTACATGCAGACGTACGTGCAGCACCGCGACGAGTTCGGCGGCGCCAACCGCGTGCTCATCGCCCTCAAGGTGCGCCAGGGCGACATCTTCACGCCCGAGTTCTTCAACACCCTGCGCGCCGTCACCGACGACGTCTTCTTCATTCCTGGCGTCGATCGCACCCGCGTCAGCTCGCTGTTCACGCCCAACGTGCGCTTCACCGAGGTGGTGGAGGACGGCATCTCCGGCGGCAACGTCATCCCGGCCGATTTCTCCAACACCCCCGAGGGGCTGGTCAAGGTGCATGCCAACATCTTGAAGTCCGGCTACGTCGGGCGGCTGGTGGCCAACGACTTCACCGCCGCCATCGTCTCGGCGGAGCTCCTGGAGATCAACCCGAACACCGGGGAACGCCTGGACTACATCGACGTCGCCAACCAGCTGGAGAGCATCCGCCAGAAGTACTCCAGCGAAGGGATCGGGGTCGACTTCGACTACCACATCATCGGCTTCGCCAAGGTGATCGGCGACATCGCCAGCGGCGCCGCCCGCGTGGTGCTCTTCTTCCTCATCGCCTTCATCATCACCGCCGTCTTCGTCTACATGTACTCGCAGTCGCTGCAGCTCACCGTGATTCCGCTGGCGTGCTCCACCATTGCCGTCATCTGGCAGCTGGGACTGCTTACCGTGCTCGGGTTCGGCATCGATCCCATGTCGATCCTGGTGCCGTTCCTGGTCTTTGCCATCGGTGTCAGCCACGGCGTGCAGATGATCTCCGCCCACGGCGCCGAGGTGTTCACCGGGGCGTCGAGTCTGGAGGCGGCGCGCGCCGCGTTCCGGCGCCTGCTGGTGCCCGGAGCGGTGGCGCTGGTCACCGACACCATCGGCTTCATCACGATTTTGTTCATCGAGATTCGCATGATCCAGGAGATGGCGATCACCGCCGCCCTGGGCGTCGGGGTGATCATCTTCACCAACCTGGCGCTTGTGCCGGTGCTGCTGTCCTACGTGCGCCACGACGAGATCTATCCCCTCAAGCTGCGCCGCCGGCACCGCCACGTCGAGCCGGTGTGGCGTTTCCTGGCGGCGTTCGCCTCGCGGCGCCGTGCTGTGACGGTGCTGGCCGTGGCGCTGGTGCTGCTGGCCGGCGGGTGGTGGAAGGCCCGGCAGGTGAAAATCGGCGATCTCCATCCGGGGGTTCCCGAGCTGCACAGCCACTCCCGCTACAACATCGACACCGACATGATTACCACCCATTTCTCCATCGGTGTGGACCTGCTCACGGTGATCGTCGAGACCGTCCCACAGGGGTGCACCGACTACGACATCGTCACCGCCATCGACCGCTTCGAGTGGCATATGCGCAACGTGCCCGGCGTGCAGTCGGTCGTCGGTCTGCCGACGGTGGCCAAGATCATCACCTCCGGGTGGAACGAGGGCAGCCTGAAGTGGCGCATCATCCCTCGCGATCCCTCGATGCTGGCGCAGGCGGTGACCTACATCGACACCTCCACCGGACTGCTCAACAGCGACTGCAGCGTCATGCCGGTGCTCATCTTCACGACCGACCACAAGGCCGAGACCATCGACCGTATCGTGGCGGAAGTCAAGAAGTTCCGCGCCGAACACGGCAGCGAGGAGTTGCAGTTCCGCCTCGCCACCGGCAACGTCGGCGTCATGGCCGCCACCAACGAGACCGTCGCTGCGGCACAGTTCCCCATCCTGGCGGGGGTGTTCGCGGCGGTGATCCTCCTCTGCCTCGTGACGTTCCGATCGGTTCGCGGGACGCTGTGCATCATTCTTCCACTGGGCCTGGTCTCACTGCTCGCCTACGCCCTCATGGTGTTTCTCGAGATCGGCCTCAAGGTGTCCACCCTGCCGGTGGCCGCCCTGGGGGTCGGCATCGGGGTCGACTACGGCATCTACATCTTCAGCCGGCTACGAAGCTTCGGGAGCGAGATCGACCTCGTGGAGGCGTACCGGCGAACCCTGACCATTACCGGCAACGGCGTCATCTTCACCGGTCTGACACTCGCCGTCGGCGTGGGCACCTGGATCTTCTCGCCGCTGAAGTTCCAGGCGGACATGGGCATTCTGCTCACCTTCCTTTTCCTGTTCAACATGTTGGGCGCCATCCTGCTGCTCCCGGCGCTGGCCGCCGTGCTGTTCAAGCGCTCGATGGCCGAGTAGCTCGGGCTTGTCGCTCCACCGCGACGCGGCGCGCCGGACGGCGCGCCGCGTTTGCCATGACGGCGGGGCGAAAGGGCTTTACGCCTTGCGGCCGGTTCACACCATCGGCTCGTCGGCGGGTCGCGCCTGGTGGGCGTGCAGCCACGGCGCAACCACCTCGGCGAGGAACTCTTCCACCTGCTGTGGCGCCCGGCCCACGTGGCGGGACGGGTCGAGCAGCGCGGCGAGGGCCGAGGCGTCGAGCGCGAAGGCGGGATCGCCGGCCACCAGTTCGAGCAGGGGGTTGGCCTCGCCCTCGACCTTGACGCGGCGGGCTGCCTCGCGAGAGGCGACGCGCAGCCGCTCGTGCAGGAGTTGGCGATCGCCGCCCCTGGCAGCCGCCGCCAGGAGGATTGCCTCGCTGGCCAGGAACGGGAGTTCCTCCATGAGGTTGCGGCGCACCATGGCGGGGTAGACCTCGAGACCCGAGGCCACGGCGTGCCACAGCGCCAGGATGGCGTCGGTGGCCAGGAATGCTTCCGGGAGCACCAGCCGCCGGTTGGCGGAATCGTCCAGGGTGCGCTCCAGCCACTGCGAGGCCGCCGTCCACGCGGCGTTGGGCGGCAGCGAGATGACGTAGCGCGCCAGCGCGCCCATGCGCTCGCAGCGCATGGGGTTGCGCTTGTACGGCATGGCCGAGGAGCCGACCTGGGTCGACGTGGCGGGCTCGTCCAGCTCTCGCAAGCGCGACAGCAGTCGTACGTCGGAGGCGAACTTGTGGGCCGACTGGGCGAGACCGGACAGGCAGGAGAGCAGGTAGTACTCCGGCTTGCGCGGCGAGGTCTGGCCGGTGACCGAGTAGGTGCCGGGGAAGCCGAACGACGCGGCCAGGCGCGCGTCAAGTTCCCGCACCTTGCCGTGATCCCCCCCGAACAACTGCAGAAACGATGCCTGCGTGCCGGTGGTGCCCTTGGCGCCGCGCAGGCGCAGGCGGTTCCGCTGCGCCTCGAGGTGCTCCAGATCATCCAGCAGATCGGCCAGCCACAGACAGGCGCGCTTGCCCGCGGTGGTGGGCTGCGCCGGCTGAAAGTGGGTGTGGCCCAGGCAGGCAAGGTCCTTGTGGGTGCGCGCGAAGGCGGCCAGAGCCTGGACCACCGCCGCACCCTCCTGGAGGAGCAGGTCGCAGCCGCGCCGCAGCACGATGAGGTCGGCGTTGTCGGTGACGAAGCACGAGGTGGCGCCCAGGTGCAACCATGGCCCGGCCGCCGGCGCTGCCTCGGCGAGGGCGCGCACGTGGGCCATGACGTCGTGGCGCGTCTCGCGCTCCAGCTCTTCGGCGCGCTTCAGCTCGGCGGGCGTGATGTCGAGGTGGTCTTCCAGCTGGGCCACGGCTCCGGCTGGAATTGCCAGCCCCAGCTCCCGCTGGGCGCGCATCAGCTCGAGCCACAGGCGGCGCCACAGCCCCAGCCGGATGGCTGGTGAGAACAGTTCTCGCATGGCGCGGGAGGCGTAGCGGGAGGTCAGCGGGTGCTCGAAGGAGTGCATGGGTAAAATTGTAGTCGCTGCCGGGCAACCTTGACTTTCTGGTGGCGGGCGATGACAATGCTGCTCCCCCAGCGCCACGGGGCGCCGTGGGAGGTGGCCCAGTGCGGCGCGAGGCCAGTCGCTGCGCGGGAAGACGCTTCCGGCCTGACGCCCGTGGCCCGAGAGCGGGAGGTTTTCAGTGCAAGCAAAGACACCAGAACGCCGGCCGGTGGCGGTGATCGCATTCGGCGGCAACGCCCTGTTGCGCCCCCAGGACCACGGTACCCAGGAGGAGCAGTTCACCCTCACCTGGAAGGCGACGCGCTGGCTCGTGGAGATTATCCATCGCGGCTTCGAACTGGTGATCGTGCACGGCAACGGCCCGCAGGTTGGCAACATCATGATCCAGGTCGAGGAGGCGATCACCAAGATTCCCCCGCAGAGCCTGGACGTGTGCGTGGCCCAGACCGAGGGCTCCATGGGGTTCATGCTGCAGAACCAGATCCGCAACCGGCTCAACGAGGAACAGCTCGCCAAGCCGGTGGTGACGGTGCTCTCGGAGGTCGAAGTGGGGCGCGACGATCCCGCCTTCGACAACCCCTCCAAGCCGGTCGGCCCCTACTTCACCGCCTATCGGGCCAATCTGCTCATGCAGGAGCAGGGGTGGCAGATGGTGGAGGACGCCGGGCGCGGTTGGCGCAAGGTGGTGCCGTCCCCGCCCCCCAAGCGGATCCTCGATGTGGGCGTGGTGAAGCGACTGGTCGCGGAAGGGGCGGTGGTGGTCGCCGCCGGCGGCGGCGGCATTCCCGTCTACCAGGACGTCGGTGGGTACTACCGCGGCGTCGAGGCGGTGATCGACAAGGACTACACCGCCTCGCTGCTGGCCCAGGCGCTCGACGCCGAGTTGTTCATCGTCCTCACCCAGGTGCCGCAGGTGGCTGAGAACTTCGGCCGGCCTACCCAGCGTTGGCTCTCCGAGCTGCCGGTGTCCAAGGCCAGGGAGATGCTGGAACAACACCAGTTCCCGCCCGGCTCCATGGGGCCCAAGATCCGCGCGTCAGTTCAGTTCGTCGAGGCGTGTGGCAAGGAGGTGCTGATCACCAACGCCGAGCACTTGAAGGATGCGCTTGCCCGCAAGACCGGCACCTACATCGTGCCCGACACAAAGGAGGCGTGATTCCCATGCTCGACAACCCCTGGCAGCGGCACAAGGACCTGGTATCGATCCACGACCTCAGCGCCGACGAGGTGGAGGCGCTCTTCCAACTCGCTGCCAACGTCAAGGCGCGACCGGACCGCTACCGCACCGCCTTGCAGGGCCAGACCCTCGCCATGGTCTTCGAGAAGTCCTCCACCCGCACCCGCGTGTCGTTCGAGGTGGGCATGTACCAGCTGGGCGGGCTGGCGACCTTCCTGTCCTCCCGCGACATCCAGATCGGCCGCGGCGAGCCCATCTCCGACACCGCCCGGGTGCTGTCCCGCTACGTCAACGGCATCATGGCGCGCACCTTCGCCCATTCGACGGTCACCGACCTGGCCGCCTACGCCACGATCCCGGTGATCAACGGCCTGACCGATCTACTGCACCCCTGCCAGGCACTCACCGACTACTTCACCATGCGCGAGGTATTCGGCCATACCCGCGGCCTCACCCTGGCCTACGTCGGCGACGGCAACAACATGGCCCACTCCCTCATGTTCGGCGGACCCAAGGCGGGTGCTCACGTGCGTGTCGCCACGCCGGACGGGTACCGGCCGAGGCCGGAGATCGTCGAACTGGCGCAGGCCGACGCCCGCGTCGCCGGAACCACCATCGAGGTGTTCTCCCGCCCGGAGGACGCGGTGCGAGGCGCCCACGTGGTGTACACCGACGTCTGGGCGTCGATGGGCCAGGAGGCCGAGGCGGCGGCGCGGTTGCAGGCGTTCGAGGGGTATCAGGTCACTCCGGAACTCATGGAGCTGGCCGACGCCGAGGCCGTGTTCATGCACTGCCTGCCCGCCCACCGCGGCGAGGAGGTGGCCGCCGCGGTGGCCGACGGCAGGCGCTCGGTGATCTTCGATGAGGCCGAGAACCGCCTGCACGTGCAGAAGGCCATCATGCTCATGCTCATGAACCGCTGACCGCCGACTGCCGGCTCTGTGGGGTTTGGATGACCTTTCTCCTGTTCGTGCTGGGGCTGGCGCTTCTCATTGCCGGGGCCGAGGCGCTGGTGCGCGGCGCCGCCGGTCTGGCCGCCCGTGTGGGTGTTTCCCCCCTTGCCATCGGCCTGACCGTGGTGGCCTTCGGCACCTCCTCGCCGGAGCTGGCCGCCTCGATCCTCGCCGCCCGCGCCGGTCAGGGGGACATTGCCCTGGGCAACGTGGTCGGCAGCAACATCTTCAACGTCCTCTTCATCCTCGGGGTGTCGGCGCTGGTGGCGCCGCTGGTGGTGCACCGCAAGCTGGTGCGCGTCGATGTGCCGGTGATGATCGCCGTGTCGCTGCTGGTTATCCCGCTGGGCTGGGATGGCGGCATTTCGAGGGCGGAGGGGACGCTGCTGTTCGCCGCTGTGATCGTGTACACGGGGTTGCTGCTGCGCGCCGCCCGGCGCGAGCCGCGCGGCGACGATGAGGTGCCGTCGGCCGGCGGCTCCATCGTGCGGCAGGTGCTGCTGGTGGTCATCGGCCTGGCCGGCCTGGTCGCCGGCGCCCGCTGGCTGGTGGAGGGCGCAGTGGCGCTGTCGCGGGCGCTGGGGTTGTCGGAGCTGATCATCGGTCTGACCGTGGTGGCCGCCGGCACCTCGCTGCCCGAGGTGGCGGCGTCGGTGGTGGCGGCGCTGAAGGGGCAGCGCGACATCGCCGTTGGCAACGTGGTCGGCAGCAATATCTTCAATATCTTGTGCGTGCTCGGCGGCGCCTCGCTGGTGGGCGGCGGGGTGCCCGTGGCACCCGCCGCGCAGCACCTGGACATCCCGGTGATGATCGCCGTGGCCTTCGCCTGCCTGCCCATCTTCTTCACCGGCCACCGCATCTCCCGCGGCGAGGGAGCCCTCTTCCTCGCCTACTACGTCGCCTACACGCTGTTTCTCGTGCTCCAGGCGCAACACCACGACGCCGCTCCCGTGCTCGGGCGGGCGATGCTCTCCTTCGCTCTGCCCCTCACGATCGTGACCCTCGCGGTGTTGACGTTTCGCGCCTTCCGCCAGCCGCGACGCGATCCGCACCGCTCCGGGTTCTAGCGCCAGCCGGCACTCTCGGGCTCGTTTCACGGCGCGTGCCGGGCTGTGTTGATCACTCACCGTGGATCTGCTACACAGGTCCCATGGACGGCGGCATCAACTTGAAAGATCTCGATGCCAAAGTTGGCGCGGCGGTGAAGGAGTATTGGGACACCCGCAACAAACAGGGACATAGGTAACACCTCTTGGGAAGGGTCGATCAGGGCTTGCGCAGCGCCGTCACTGGCGGCGCCCAGATGAACGGCTTTCTCAGGGTTCTCAAAGACTTGACAGGAACTTGCGGGCTAACGGAGCAGTGTTTTCACAGCAAGAAGAGGGCTGTCCTCCCTGGCTTCTTTCGCCCCACCAAAGAGTGGGATGTGGTCATTGTTCGGGATGGGATCCTGCTCGCCGCCATCGAACTCAAGTCTCAGGCTGGCCCGTCCTTCGGCAACAACTTCAATAATCGCACGGAGGAGGCGATGGGGAGCGCGCTGGATGTGTGGACCGCCTTTCGCGAGCAGGCCTTTCACTCAAGCCCGGCACCGTTTCTTGGCTATCTCGTCATGGTGGAGAGCTGCCCCGCGTCAACCTCGCCGATCGAAGTCAAGGAACCACACTTTAACGTTCTTTCCGAGTTTCGGGAGGCATCATACATCCGGCGGTACGAGCTTTTTTGCCGCAAGTTGTTGCTGGAGAGACAGTACTCCTCTGCGGTGCTGATCACCTCGACGGCCACGGAGGGACCGAAGGGCGAGTATTCGTGCCCGGCCGAGGACCTCTCCTTCGGTCGCTTCGCCCGAAGCCTCGCGAGCCATCTGCGTTCCTTTTCGTAGCGCCATGGAACCCACGGTCCACCGACTCATCAACGGCGACGCCAGGGAGCTTCACTTCCTGGACGACGAGTCGGTGCATCTCGTCGTGACCTCGCCGCCGTACTGGAACCTCAAACGGTACAACGAGAATCCTGCACAACTCGGGCATATTGAGCAGTACGAGGCGTTTCTCGCCGAGTTGCAGAAGGTCTGGCAGCATGTATTCCGGGTCTTGGTCCCGGGCGGTCGGCTGGTGTGCGTCGTCGGCGACGTGTGCGTGGCGCGGCGCGACTTCGGGCGTCACCTGGTGTTCCCTCTCCATGCCGACATTTGCGTCATCTGCCGCAAGCTCGGATTCGACAATCTGAACCCGATCATCTGGCACAAGATCGCCAACGCCTCGTACGAAGTTGGCAACGGCTCCAAGTTCCTCGGCAAGCCATACGAACCTAACGCAATTATCAAGAACGACATCGAATTCATCCTCATGCAACGCAAGCCGGGCGGATATCGGCGCCCAACCGCCGCCCAGCGCGAGGCGAGTCGCATCGACAAGAAGGTCTTCGAGCGCTGGTTTCAGCAGATTTGGACTTTGAGTGGGGCGTCCACCAAGCAACATCCGGCTCCCTTTCCGCTGGAACTGGCCACGCGGCTCGTGCGCATGTTCTCGTTCGTCGGCGATACCGTACTCGATCCATTTTGTGGGACAGGTACCTCCATGGTGGCAGCACTGCGGGCCGAGCGGAACAGCATCGGGGTGGAGATCGATCTCGAATACTGCCGCCTGGCCGCCCGCTACCTGAAAGCCGAGACGTCTGGACTGTTCAACTCCGCCGAGCTGCGTTTTGAAAGAGTGGAGGCCAGCGGGGATTCGTGCGCGGTGCGGGAAGAAGCGGTTCTCTATGACGTCAGGCCTGCGCGTACCACCCTGCAATAGGCTTCGCGTCGAGCGCCGGGTGGCGGAGGTTCACGTCGCGGGGGCGACAGGGGCGTGCATCGCCCGGTAGCGGGCGAGGGCGGCGAGGAGAATCTCGGCGGCGCGGCGCAGCTTGCCGGCGTCCAGCACGTAGGCGATGCGCACCTCGTCGTGGCCGGCGCCGGGGGTGGCGTAAAAGCCGTTGGCGGGGGCCAGCATGACCGTCTCGCCGTCCGCCTCGAAGTCGGACAGCAGCCAGCGGGTGAAGTGATCGGCGTCGGCGATGCCCGGCATCTTGACGATCATGTAGAAGGCCCCGCGGGGTTGGCGCAGGACGACGCCGGCATCGGCGGTGAGCGCCTCGAAGAGCACGTCGCGGCGGTGCTGGTACTCGGCGCGGACGGCGTCGAAGTAGCGCTCGGGAAGGCGGTAGGCGGCCGTGGCGCCGAGCTGTTCGAGGGTGGGTGGGCACAGGCGAGCCTGGCCGAATTTGAGGATGGCCGACATCACCTCGGGGTTGCGCGAGATCACCGCGCCGACGCGCGCGCCGCACGCGGAAAAACGCTTGGACACCGAGTCGACGACGATCACGCGCTGCTCGACCCCCGGGAGCTCGAGGATGGAGCGGTGCCGGCGCCCGTCGTAGGTGAACTCCTTGTAGACCTCGTCGGCGATGACGAAGAGATCGTGGCGTTCGGCGAAGGCGGCGAGACGCTCCATCTCCTCCCAGGAGAGCACGGTGCCGGTGGGGTTGTTGGGGGAGCAGACGAGCACGGCGCGGGTGCGGGAGGTGACGGCGGCCTCGAACACCGCGTCGGGGGGAAGATGGAAACCCTCCTCGGCGTGGGTGCGCACCGGCACGATGCGTAGATTCGCCATCTCGGCGTAGCCGTTGTAGTTGGTGTAGAACGGCTCGGGGATGATGATCTCCTCGCCGTCGTCGGCCACCGCATTGAAGGCGAACAGGATGGCCTCGGAGCCGCCGTTGGTGATCAATACCTCACTGGGCCGCAGGGAGATCTCGTAGCGGGCGAAGTACTCGCCCATGGCCGCCTTGAGTTCGGGCAAGCCATCCGAAGGCCCGTACGCCAACACGGGATCGGAGAAGGCGCAGACGGCACGCAGGAACTCGGGCGGGGTGGGCACGTCCGGCTGGCCGATGTTGAGGTTGTAGATGCCGACGCCGCGCGCTCTGGCCGCTTCGGCGAGAGGTGCCAGCTTGCGGATGGGGGACTCCTGGATGGCCTCGGCGCGGCGGGAGATCTTCATGGCTGCCTCCGGGTACGCCCACGACGTCCGGGCATCTGCAGGGTACCCGGTTTGGGGCGGCGACTCAAGGCGATCGCCGCGACTGCCGGGCGGCGGGTAGAATGAGCGCCCATGTCGTGGCGGCTGATCGTCGACGGGGCAGCGAGCGGGGCGAGGAACATGGCCGTCGACGAGGCGCTCGCCGAGGCGGTGGAGGCGGGCGCATCACCACCGGTGCTGCGGTTGTACCGCTGGAGTCCGCCGTGTCTGTCGCTGGGGGCCTCGCAGCCGTACGAGGCGGCTGATGCGGGGTTCTGCGCCCGGCGCGGCGCCGACGTGGTACGCCGCCCCACCGGCGGCCGCGCGGTGTTGCACCAGCACGAGCTGACCTACCTGGTGGCGGCGCCGCTGGGGGGCGCGCCGTTGGGGCGAGAACTGCAGGGGGCGTACGCCGCCATCTGCCGGGCGCTGGTGGCCGGGCTCGCCCGCCTCGGGGTCGAGGCGCGGCTGGCCGGCGGCGTGGCGGGTCAGGAGCTGATCCGCCCAACCCAGCCGATCCCCTGCTTCATCGGCCCGGCGCCCGGGGAGATCGTGGTCGGGGGGCGCAAGCTGGTGGGGTCGGCGATGCGGCGTCTGGGCGCGCGCAGCATTCTGCAGCACGGATCGATTCTGCTGGACTGGGACGGCGAGCTGCAGGCGGGGTGCCTGGGGCTTCCCGGCGACGGCGAGCTGCGCGCCGCGGTGGTGACGCTTCATGAGCTGCTGGGGGCGGTGCCGCCAGGCGAAGTGCTGACAACCGCCCTGGTTGCCGGGTTCGGGGAGGTGCTGGGGGCCGCCCTCGAGGCCAGTTCGCTCACCCCGCCCGAGGCGGCGCGCGCCGCGGTGCTGCAGCGCGAGCGGTACGCCTCGCCGCGCTGGACCGTGCAGCGCCGGCGCGAGGCCGGCGGCGCTATACTCCCCCCGTTTGGGTAGGCCGGCGGCACGATACCGGCGTCACCGCACAACGGGAGGGATGACCATGGCCTCGATCGAAACCACCCCGGAACTTGTGAAAGCCACGTACGAGCGCACCAGGCAGCGGCTCGAGGTGATTCGCCGCCGGCTGCAGCGCCCCCTGACCCTGGCGGAGAAGATCCTCTTCGGGCACCTCAAGGACCCCGAGACGGCGGCGCTGGATCCGGGTAAGGCCTACCTGGAGTTGCAGCCCGACCGCGTGGCGATGCAGGACGCCACGGCGCAGATGGCGTTGCTGCAGTTCTCGACCGCCGGCATGGAGCGCGCCGCCGTGCCCTCGACGGTGCACTGCGACCACCTGATCCGCGCCCGCTCCGGGGCGGCCGAGGACGTGATGCGGGCGATCGACGAGAACCGCGAGGTGTACGACTTCCTCGCCTCCTGTTCGGCGCGCTACGGTCTCGGTTTCTGGAAGCCAGGCTCGGGCATCATCCACCAGGTGGTGCTGGAGAACTACGCCTTCCCCGGCGGCATGATGATCGGCACCGACTCTCACACTCCCAACGCCGGCGGGCTGGGCATGTTCGCTTCCGGGGTGGGCGGCGCCGACGCCGTCGACGTCATGGCCGGCTTTCCCTGGGAGGTGCTGCAACCCAGGCTGATCGGCGTCAAGCTCACCGGTTCCTTGTCCGGCTGGACGGCGCCCAAGGACGTGATCTTGAAGCTGCTCGACATCCTCACCGTCAAGGGCGGCACCAACGCCGTGGTCGAGTTCTTCGGCCCCGGCTGCGCCAGCATCTCCTGCACCGGCAAGGCCACGATCACCAACATGGGAGCGGAGCACGGCGCCACCACCTCGGTGTTCCCCTACGACGCCCGCATGGAAACCTACCTGCGCGCCACGCGGCGCGGCGCTCTGGCCGACCTCGCCAACGCCAACCGCGATCTGCTCGCCGCCGACCCGGAAGTGGAGAGGCAGCCGGAGCGCTTCTACCACCGCGTCGTGCACATCGACCTCGACACGCTGGAACCCCACCTGGTGGGACCCCACACCCCTGACCTGGCGCGGCCGCTGTCGGCGGTTCCCGCCGCGGCGCGCGAGAACGACTACCCGTTGGAGGTTTCGGCGGCGCTGGTGGGTTCGTGCACCAACTCGTCGTACGAGGATATCGTTCGGGCCGCGGCGGTGGCCCGGGAGGCGTTGCACCAGGGCGTGAAGGCGCGTGCGCCGCTGTTCATCACCCCGGGCTCCGAGCAGGTGTACGCCACCATCGAGCGGGACGGTTTGCTCGCCACCCTGAACGAGTTCGGCGCCACGGTGCTGGCCAACGCCTGCGGCCCGTGCATCGGCCAGTGGCACCGCGAGGGGTTCGCCAAGGGCACGCCCAACTCGATCGTGTCGTCGTTCAACCGCAACTTCCCGGCGCGCAACGACGGCAACCCGTCGACGCTGTCGTTCATCGGCTCCCCCGAGGTGGTGGTGGCCTATGCGCTTTCCGGCTCCCTGGCGGTGAACCCCGTGGGGGAGCAGATCGCCGTGAACGGAAGAAACGTCCGGTTGAGCCCTCCGCCGCCGGCGCCGGAGGTGCCCGAAGCGGGGTTCGTGTTCAAGGCGGAGGGTTTCCAGGCGCCGCCGCCGGATGGCAGTGGGGTGCGCATCGAGGTTCGGCAGGGTTCTGACCGGCTGCAGGTGCTGCAGCCGTTTGCACCCTGGGATGGCAGCGACTTCGTGGACCTGCCGGTGCTCTTGAAGGCCAGGGGCAAGTGCACCACCGACCACATCTCCCCCGCCGGGCCGTGGCTGAAGTACCGCGGTCACCTGGACAACATCTCCAACAACATGTTCCTGGGGGCGGTCAACGCCTACACCGGCGACGCAGGCAAGGGGGCCCACCCCCTGACCGGCGAGGTGATGGAGTTCAACAAGATCGCCCGGGACCTCAAGGCCCGGGGGTTGAAGTGGGTGGCGGTGGGGGACGAGAACTACGGCGAGGGGTCGTCGCGCGAGCACGCCGCCATGGAACCGCGCCACCTGGGCGGGGCGGCGATCATCGCCCGCTCCTTCGCCCGCATCCATGAGACCAACCTGAAGAAGCAGGGGTTGCTCCCCCTCCACCTGGAGGATCCGGCCGACTACGAGAAGATCCGCGAAGGGGATCGGGTGTCCGTTCTCGGTCTGGCCGAACTGGCGCCCGGCCGGCCGGTGAAGGTGCGCGTCCGCCACGCCGACGGCACGGCTGACGAATTCGGCTGCCGCCACACCTTCAACGCCGAGCAGATCGCCTGGTTCCGCGCCGGCAGCGCTCTGAACGTCTTGCGGCAGAAGCGATAGCCGTGGCCCGGTGAGTGCCCCGCCCCGGCCGGGGCGGGGCAATGACAGACTGCAGGTTCTCCCGCGCCGGTCGATTGTTCCTGTCTTCTGAGCGTCTCCTCTTCACCTTTCGATGCGCAGCGCCGCGTAGAACGTGCGCGGCACGCGGGGCCCGTAGATGTACCCCGAGTCGCGCTGCGGGCCCTGGTCCAGGTCGCTCTGGTAACGGTCGGTGAGGTTGCGCACGCCGGCGGCAAACTCCAGCCGCGGTCCGCCGTCGCTGCCGAAGGAAATAATGCGCGCCAGAGCGACGTCCAGGGTCACGAACGACGGCGTCGTCTCCAGGCGGTCTTCGGGGATGAAGCCGGCGTAGTGGGGCATCGCCATGGAGCCCAGGTAGCGGGCGGTGGCGGTGGCGCGCAGGGCGGGGGAAACCACCCAGGCGAGCTGCGCCAGCCCCAGCTGCTCGGGGCTGCGGAAGACGCGCCGGCTGCCGAAGTCCGGTTCAGCCTCGTCCAGCCGTGCCCGCTGCACCGTCCACCCCATCTGGACCGTGAGGGCCCGCAGCGAGGCGCCGAGCGACACTTCGGCGCCCCGGACGCGAGCGCCGCCCAGGTTGACACGGAGAAACTCCGCTTCCGGCGTGACCGGGTCATCGTCGTCGATGACGTGGAAGAGGTCGGAAAGACGGGTGTCGAACAGCGCCAGCTCGGCCATCGCCGAGCCCCGCCCCAGGCTGCGGATCCACTCGAAGCTGAGCAGCGTACTGCGCGCCCGCTCCGGTTCCAGATCGGGGTGGTTGCGGATGATTTGCCCTTCGCCGCCCACCTGGGTGATGTGCAGGTCCTCGTCGAATACCTGCGGGGCGCGGAAACCCGAGCCCAGCGAGGCGCGCACGGTGAGCGCCGGTGAGGCGAACCACACCGCCGCCAGGCGCGGCGACAGCACCGGGTCGTCAAGGGCGGAGTGACGGTCGACGCGCGCCCCGGCCACCACCTGGAAGGTGGGGAGGAGGGACCATTCGTCCTGCACGAACAGCGCCCGGTTGGTGTAGCGCTCGTCGGTGAAACGATCGTAGGCGGGCTGCACGTCGCGCAGGCGCTCGTTGGAGTACTGCGCCCCGGCGGTGAGGAGGTGACGGCCGCGGCGGGTGCTGAACTGGGCGTCGGCGATGGTCATGGGGCTTGCCGACTCGCCGTAGGCGTTGGGATCCCCTCCGGAACCGTAGTAGGTGTCGCGGTCGGTGTCGGCGTGGGAGACGGTGAGGCGCCAGTTCACGTCAGGGCCGAGGAAGTGGTAGAACGACAGATCGGCGGCGGTGCGCCGGCTGCGGGCGGACTCGGCGATCTCGGCTTCGTGCTCTCTAAGGTCGAGGCGGTCGCCGCCGCGCCGGTACTCGTCGCTGGCGGTGAGGGCCAGGGCAAGCTTGGCGGTGCCGCCGAAAAGCAGGGCGGTGGCGCGGCCTCCGGCGACCTCCAGCTCGCGCAGGCCGATCTCGGTGAAGCCATCGCCGGTCAGGTCAACGGGGCGGACGTGGTCCTTCTGGAAGAACGCGGCGAGCGAGAAGCGCTGGTCGGAGGAGGCCCAGTCCAGCATCAGGTTGCCGGCGCTGGCGGGGGTCCCGTCGGTCCACTCCTGCCGGACCTCCGCCGAGTAGGCGGCGCGCACCGGCTCGTGGGGGATGATGTTGACGACCCCGGCCACGGCGCCGGCGCCGTGGATCGCCGAGCCGCCCCCCTTGACCACCTCCAGCTGGTCGATGAGCCGGGCCGGGATGTGCTCCAGCCCGTACACCATGGCCAGCGACGAGAGGATGGGTTGGCCGTCCACCAGCACCTGGGTGTAGGGCCCCTCCAGGCCGAGCAGGCGAAGCTCGCTGAAGTTGCAGTTCTGGCACATGGACCCCAGCTGCGCGCCGACGACCAGTTCGAGGGCGTCGGCCAGGGTGCGCGCCTGGGCGTCGGCGATGCGCGACCGGGGAACCACCTCGGTGCGCACCGGCGTCTCGGCCAGCCGGCGCTCGGTGCGCGTGCCCGTCACCACCACCTCCTCGAGGAACGACGGAACCAGCTCCACGTCCAGGGTGCGGGGGGAGGCGGGGTCGAGGTCGAGCGCCGGGCTTTCGGCAGGGGAAAAGCCAGGGGCGGTGAAGGCCAGCGTGACGGTGTCTGTCGCGCCGGGGGGCAGGCAGTAGCGCCCCTCGTGGTCGGTGACGGCGGTGGCGCCGTTGGAGGCGATGACCGCCACGTGGGCCAGCGGCCGGCGGTCCTTGCCGCGCACCACGCCGGCCACGGCGCAACCTTCCGGGGATTGGGGGTTGGCGGCGGGGGCCGCGGCAGCGGCCGCGGCGGCCAGTAGACAGACACTCGTCGTGAGGCTTCCGTGAAACATGACTCCCTCCTTACCGCGCGCAGCTCGGCGGCGATCAGACCGGCCGGACTGCTCGATCTCTACGTCTTCGGGCTGTCAGGATGCAGGGGTGGAAGCGGCGGACAGCGAAGGAGGGGCGCGCGCCGTCGCCCGCGCCGCGGGCGGCGCCGGCGGGGCGGTTGCCGGTGCAGACACGCCCAACGGGTCCGCGCCTGCCGGCTCGGGAAGGAGCAGGGGAAGGGGGATTGCGCCCACTCCTTGCACCCGGTGCAGGCAGCCGGGGCAGGAGCGCGGGGGCTTCTCCGCTGCGGTCAGTGGCGGGGCGGCGCTTTCGTGATGCCCCCGCACCTCCCCTGGCGGGGTTTTCAGGCAGGTATGCCCCAGCTCCGCCGCCAGCGGCGCCAGGAGCAAGACCGCCGCCAGCAGCCAGCTCGTGGTCTGGTGGCGGTGGGCGGCGGCGGGGGACTCGGGGCGGCTCATGTGAACACGGTCACAATATACTTCGGTGGCGGTGGATTGTCAAGCATGGTTGACAGCACTTCGCCCGCGGTGGGCCCATGCCCGTCACGGTGCACGTCGGCGGTGGATGGACGGGTCCGGTGGCGGTCCAGCTATACTGCCCATAAGATCGATGGGCGGCAAGCTGGACGGACAGGTGGCCATCGTCACCGGAGCCTCCTCCGGGATCGGGCGCGCCGCGGCGCTGGCGCTGGCGGGGGAGGGGGCGGCGGTGGCGCTGGCGGCGCGGCGGGCCGAGCGCCTTGCGGAGCTGGCGCGGGAGATCGCCACCGCCGGAGGGAACGCGCTACCGGTGCCCACCGACGTGGCGGAAGAGGAGCAGGCGGCGCGGGTGGTGACGCAGGCGGTGGCAGCGTTCGGCGGCCTCGATATCCTGGTCAACGCCGCCGGCCACGCCTACCTGGCGCCGCTGGCGGCCATCGAGCGGAGGGAGCTGGAGCGCGTGCTGGCGGTCAACCTTCTCGGTGCGGTGTGGATGTGCAAGCACGCGGCACCGCAGCTGCTGGCGCGGGGGCGAGGGGTGATCGTCAACGTGGGGTCGGTGTCGGCGCTGGCCGGGTGGGCGGGAGGGGGGCCCTACGTGGCCTCCAAGTTCGCCCTGCGCGGCTTCACCCAGTGCCTGTGGCACGAGCTGCGGGGGGGTGGCGTGCGGGTGTGCCACGTCTGCCCCAACTACACGGACACCGAGATGCTGGCGCGCGCCGGGGCGAGCCCGTCGGCCCGTGCCCGGGCTCTGCGCCCCGAGGACGTGGCGGCGACCATCGTGCTGGCCGCCACCCTGCCCGCCGGCGCCGATCTCGTCGAGGTGGAGTTACGCCCCACGGAGCTGGGATGAGCCCCGCAGGGCGGCTTGCAGGCCAGGTGGCGGTGGTCACTGGCGGCGGCCGGGGCATCGGGCGCGCCGTCGCCGAGCTGTTCGCCGCCGAAGGGGCGGCGGTGGTGGCGTGGGAGTTGGCCCTCCCCGAGGTGCGCTGGTGGGAGAAGGGTAGAGCCGCCATCACCATGGAGGCGGTGGACGTGGCCGACGGCGCCGCGGTGCGGGCGGCGGCGGCGCGAGCCGGGGAGCGGTTCGAGGGTGTGGATGTACTGGTCAACAACGCCGGCATCAACCTGGCCCACCAGCCGCGCCTCGAGGACCTCGGCGAGGAGGAACTGCAGCGGGTGCTGGAGGTCAACCTCAAGGGGGTGGTGCGGGTCACCCGTGCGGTGCTGCCGCTCATGGGAACCCGCGCCGGGCGCATCGTCAACCTGTCGTCGATCCTGGCGGCGCAGGGCTTTGCCGGGCAGACGGCGTACGCCGCCAGCAAGGCGGCGCTCGAAGCGATGACCCGGGTGTGGGCGCGGGAGCTGGGACCGCGGGGGATTACCGTGAACGCCGTCGCTCCCGGCTTCATCGACACGGAGATGAACGCCGCGCTGCCGGCCGAGCTGTGCCGTGGTGTGGCCGGGCGGACGCCGCTGCGCCGCCTCGGCACGGCCGGGGACGTGGCCCGCGCCTGCCTCTTTCTCGCTTCGAGGGAGGCCGGCTTTCTCACTGGGGTGTGCCTGCCGGTGGACGGCGGCTTGCGCCTCTAGCCGCCGCTGACATGCTCGGGCGGCACGACCGGGCGGTCGGCCGCGACGGGGTGGAGGGCGGCCCGCATCGCCTTGGCCAGCGCCTTCATGTCGAACGGCTTCTGCAGGAAGTGGCGCTGCCCCGAGGCCAGCAGGGAGGCGGCGACATCGTCGGGGGCGTAGCCGGACATGATCACCACTTTGAGGCCGGGCCATCGCTCCCCCAGGGCGTTGGCGAGCTGCAGGCCGGTGGCGCCGGGGAGCAGGTAGTCGGTGAGCAGCAGGTGGTACGCGGGCTCACCGGGCAGGCGCTGCGCCTCCTCGGCGCTGCGCACCGCCGTGACCTCGTACCCCAGCTCGGCCAGCATCTCGGCCAGCGCCGCGCGCGCCGCCTCCTCGTCTTCGACCAGGAGCACCTGCTCGCCAGCACCCACCGCCAGGCGGTCGCCACTGCTGATCTCGGCCTCGTCCTCGGCCGCGGCGGCCGGCGAGGCGGCCGGCAGAGCGATGCGCACGGCCGTGCCGGCGCCGGGGGCGGAGTCCACCTCGATGTGTCCCCCGTGCCCCTCCACGATGCCCCACACGACGGCGAGGCCCAGCCCCGTGCCCTTGCCGAGGGGCTTGGTGGTGAAGAAGGGGTCGAAGATGCGGGCGCGCATCTCCTCGCTCATGCCGACGCCGGTGTCCCGCACCTCCAGGTGGACCTCGCCGTTGGTGGCGGTGGCGCGCAGGGTCAAGGTGCCCCCCGCGGGCATGGCGTCGCGGGCGTTGATCGCCAGGTTGGTGACCACCTGCGCCAGCTGCGAGGCATCCCCTTCCACCAGCAGCCCGCTGGCGGGAGTCTCGACCACCACCTGGATGGTCTCGGGCAAAAGGCGGCGCAGCAGCGCCGCCTGCTCGCGCAACACCCCGGCGAGATCCACCGGCTGGCGCCGGCCCGGCTGTTGGCGGGCGAAGAGCAGGAGCTGGCGGGTGAGGTCGGCCCCCCGCCGGATGAGCGCCTCGAGATCCGCGAAAGTGTCGCGGAACAGCCCGTTTCCCCCTTTGCGCTGAGCGGTCTGCACGGTGGCCAGCAGCGCCTGCAGGAGGTTGTTGAAGTCGTGGGCGATGCCCCCGGCCAGGGTGCCGATGGTCTCCAGCCGCTGCGCCTGGGCGAGCTGCTGCTCGAGCCGGCGGCGGTCGGTGACGTCCCACACCAGGGAGAGCATCTGGCCGGTCCGCGGCAGCGGCATGTTGCGGGCCGAGAGGTGGATGGTCGGTTCCCCGGGCCGGGTGATCGCCACGTCCTCCCAGCGCATGCGCTCGGGGTCGCCGGAGGCGCAGTCCTCTAGGACGCGTCGGCGAACCTCCTCCCGTTGCGCCGGGTCAGGGTAGGCGGCTTCCCAGAAGCCGTCGGGGTTGGCCAAGGCCTCGGCCGTCACCCGGTAGTGCCGGCAGAAGGCTTCGTTGAAATAGCTGAAGGCGACGGTGGGAGCCACCGCGTTGACGGCCACCCCGACCGGCAGATTGTCCAGGACCGTGCGAACGAACGCCTCACTGTCCTGAAGCGCTTTCTGCGCCGCCCGCTCCGCGCTCTGGTCGCGGAAGTTCAGCACCACCCCGAGGATCTCGCCATCGCCGGCGCGGATGGGGGCGCCGGCGTCGGCGATGGGGGTCTCGCGGCCGTCGCGGGCGAGCAGCAGCGTGTGGTTGGCGAGCCCCACCACCTTCCCCTCCCGCAGCACCCGCGCCACCGGGTCTTCCACCGGCTGGCGGGTTGTCTCGTTGACGATGCGGAACACCTCGCGAAGCGGCCGGCCCGCCGCTTCCTCCTGGTTCCAGCCGGTGAGGCGGCAGGCCACCGGGTTGAGCAGCTCCACGCGCCCCTGGCGGTCGGTGGTCAGCACCGCGTCGCCGATGCTCTGGAGGGTGACGGCGTGGCGCGCCTCGCTGGCCTGCAGCCGGTGGGCGAGCCGCAGGCTCTCCTGAAGGTGGGCGCGCGCCGCCCGCTGCCACGCCGCCACTGCCAGGGCAACGCCCGCCGCCCCCAGGGCGATGAGCAGACTCACCAGCAAGCGCAGCTGCTGGCGCGCCGCGGTGAAGGCTTCCTCCCTGTCTATCTTGGCGATGAGAAACCAGGGAGAGTCGGGGACGGCGCGCCAGGTGGCCAGCACCTCCACGCCGCGGTAGTCCCGGCCGGCGAAAGGTCCGCTCTCGCCCCGCACCGCCCGCACCGCCGGCAGCTCCTCCCGGCTCATGGGCAGCTTGAGGCGCAAAGCGGTGTGGTGCTCGTGCAGCAACTCGTTGAGGAAGAGCGCGTGCCCGGCCTCCCGGCGCACCAGCAACGATTCGGCGGTGCGGCTGGGCAGCGGCCAGGTCCGGATCAGCGGGAAGAGGAACTGCTCGGCGTTGCTCTGCAGGATGAAGGCGCCCGGCGAGGACCCACCCGCGGCGGGCAGGGGCGCCACCGCGCCCAGGTATGCCGCGCCGTCCTCCCCCAGGTGGAGATCGGTGAGGGCAGGCGCCCCGCTGGCGAGGGCGCGCTCCACGGTGGCTTTCGCCTCCGGGTGCAGGTCCCCGCCCTCGCCGCGCAGGCGCAGGCGCACGCGACCGTGCCGATCCACGAGCAGTACATCGGCGTAGCCGTACAACTCGGCCTTGATCGCGAAATAGCGTTGGATCGTCTCGGCCACCTCGTGGTCGCCGGTGGCGAGCCAGGTGGCGGCGACCTCGCCGAAGTGGGCGCTGGGGGCCAAGAGGCCGGCGTCGCGCAGGCGCTCGGCGCGCCAGGCCGCGATCCCGCTGGCCTTCAAGGTGGCGATGGCCTCGAGCTTGGCCACCTCCTCGCGCCAGAGGCGGCGCTCCTGGGAGCGCACCAGCACGGTTCCCACCGCCGCCAGCGCCAGCATGCCGGCCAGGGTGGGGAGCACGTACCAGCGCCGCCGCGGTCGTGGTTGCATGGCACCTCGCCTCCTCTCGCCCGCCTACCGGGAGGTGTCAACGAGTATAGCGCTTGCTGGCCACGGGTCGCCATCGCGGCCGGCCTTGCTACGATCACTTCGTGCACTTCACCGTCTCGGGCGTGGACGTGTCCCCCCTCGTACCGCCGCTGGTGGCGTTCGCCATCTCGGCGGTCACCACCACCGGCGGGCTGTCCGGCGCGTTTTTGCTGCTGCCGTTTCAGATGTCGGTGTTGGGCTTCACCACGCCGGCGGTGTCGGCGACCAATCATCTCTACAACGTCGTGGCGATCCCCAGCGGGGTGTGGCGCTTTGCCCGCGAGGGAGGGCTGGTGTGGCCGCTCGCCTGGACGGTGGTGGCGGGCACGCTGCCCGGCGTGCTGATCGGTGCCGTGGTGCGGGTGCGCCTGCTGCCCGACCCCGGGCACTTCAAGGGGTTCGTCGGGGCGGTGCTGTTGTACATCGGCGCGCGGCTGGTGCGCGATGTGCTGCGCCGCGCCGGCGGCGCGGGCGGGGCCGCCGGCCCGTGGGCGCCGGTGAGCATCGGGCGCACCTCGCTGTGGGCGGCGAGCTACGAGTTCCGCGGGCGGGAGTACTCGTTCCGCACCGTGCCGCTGTTTTCGCTGGCGTTCGTGGTCGGCATCATCGGCGGCGCCTACGGGATCGGCGGCGGCGCCATCATCGCCCCGTTCGTGGTGACCTTTTTCGGCCTGCCGGTGCACACCGTGGCCGGGGCGTCGCTGCTTGGCACCTTCGCCACCTCGCTGGCCGGGGTGGCGTTTTTCCAGACGATCGCGCCGTTCTACCCGGCGCAGGCGGTGGCGCCGGACTGGCTGTTGGGGGTGCTGTTCGGGCTCGGCGGCATGGCCGGCACCTACTGCGGCGCGCGCCTGCAGAAGCGCCTGCCCGAGCGGGCCATCAAGTGGATGCTGGCGGCGGTGCTGGTGGCCCTGGGCCTGCGCTACGTGGGCGCCGTGTTCAGCTAGGGTCGCGGGCGAAGCGGCGGCCGTGCCGGCCCGCGCCGCCCACTCGGCCAGCCAGCCGATCCGCACCTCGCCATCGGGCGCGTCGAAGGCGGAGACGTACGGCTTCACGTCCAGCATTGGCGTGCCGTCAAGGATGTCCACGTCTTTTTGGGATCAACCTCGTCCCCTCCACGGGCAGCAGGCGCAGCACCGACAGGCCGATGGGGTTGGGGCGCGCCGGCGCGTGGGTGGCCAGCACCCCCCGGGGGCGGGAATCGAGGTATGGGGTTCCCAACAGGGTCGGTTGGGCGGCGCGGTCGAAATGAAAAGATATGGATGATTTGGGAAAAGCCATCGAGGTCGGCGAGCGCGGGCTGGAGCTGAGGCCGCAAGACCGCCTTGCCGCGCACCCCGGCTGGCTGGATGGGTGTGCCGGCGGCGTCGCGCCACGGGGAGTGCACGATCCCGATGGGGCGGTAGCAGTTGGGCGCGGCCAGCAGTTGAGCGTCGATGGTTGTCATCGCGCCATGGCAGGGCTCCCACCCTTGCCAGGGGGTCCATGGGTGGGGGAGACTACGCCACGGTGGGACAAGCACACCGAGAGCACGGCGCGCCGGGCGGCGATGCGGCGGCGATGCGGCGGCTGGGGTTGGCTCTGGCCCTTGCTTTTTCGTTCATGGTCGCCGAGGTGGTGGGCGGCGTGTTGGCCAACTCGCTGGCGCTGCTGGCGGATGCCGGGCACATGCTGTCGGACGCCGGGGCGCTGGGGCTGGCGCTGTTCGCCGCATGGATCGCCCGCCGGCCGCCTTCGCCGCGCCGCACCTGGGGGTACTACCGCGCCGAGATTCTCGCCGCGCTGGCCAACGGTGCGGCGCTCCTCGCCATTGCGGCGTTCATCGTGGCGGAGGCGCTGCGCCGCCTCGGCGATCCTCCCCAGGTGCGGCCGGGGGTGATGATTCCGGTGGCGGCGCTGGGGTTGGTGGTCAACCTGGCGATGCTCGCCGTGCTGTCGGGCAGCCGGCACGCCAACCTGAACCTGAAAGGGGCGTGGCTGCACGTGCTCACCGACACCCTGGGCAGCGTCCAGGCCATCGCCGCGGGGGTGCTCATCGCCACGCTGGGGTGGCGCTGGGCCGATCCGGCGGCCTCGCTGGCCATCGCCGTCCTGGTGGTGTACTCGGCGTGGGGGTTGCTGAAGGAGGCGGTGGCGGTGCTGATGGAGTCGGCTCCCGGGGGCGTGAACGTGGATGAGGTGCGGGCGGCGATGCTCGCCGTGGATGGGGTGCGCGGCGTGCACGATCTGCACGTGTGGTCCATCTCCACCTCGTTTCCGGCGCTCTCCGCCCATGTGGAGGCGGCGGCAGGCGAGCACGGCGCGGTGCTGGAGCGGGTGCGGGGGCTGCTGGCCCGGCGCTTCGGCATCCGCCACTCGACCATTCAAATCGAGACCGCCCCGGCGCCGGTGCCGCTGCGTCCCGCTCCGCCCGAGCACTTGCGGCGGCGAGGGTGAGGGTCAGTCGGCCAGCACCGGCAGCAGCCGGGCGCGGATCCAGACGCTCCTCCTCGCTGCCTTTGGCTTCGGCGGGGCCGGGGAAGGAGATGTGCCGCTGCTCCACCGGGCGCGGGAACACCGGGCACGACTCCCTGGCCGCCTCGCACACGGTGATGACCAGATCCCATGGCTCGCTCAGGTACCGATCGATGTGCTCCGGCACGCCCGGTGAGATGTCCGCGCCGGCCTCGGCCAGGACCCGCGCCGCCAGCGGGTGGACCGCGGCGGCCGGCCGCGTCCCCGCCGAGCGCGCCTCCCAGCGATCCCCGAGGAGGTGGTTGATCCACCCTTCGGCCATCTGCGATCGGCACGAGTTCCCGGTGCACAGGATCAAGACGCGCTTGTGGGCCATCGTTGCTCCTCCTTGCCAACCAACAGCGCCGGAGTAAGTGATATCTCGCGGAGTGACGAAATGACTCGCGGGCCGCTGACCGTGCAGGTGGAGCGCTTCAAGGCGCTGGGCCATCCGGCTCGCCTGCGCCTGGCCGCCATGCTGGCCCGGGGGGAGCTGTGCGTCTGCCAGATGACCGCGGGGCTCCAGCTGGCTCCCTCGACGGGGTCGGCGCACCTGGCCGAACTGCGACGCGCCGGGCTGGTGCAGGAGCGAAAGGACGGCCGCTGGGTGTTCTACGCCCTGGACGAGGACGGCCGCCGGCTGCTCGACGACGTGGCCGGCGCCCTCTCCGCCGATGCGCAGGTGCGGGAGGACGCGGTGGCGGCGCCGGGCGCGCTGATCGGCGCGTCCAACTTCTTCGAACGGGCGGTGGCGACCGCCATCGCCCTGTACGGTGCCGGCTCCGGGGCGGCGCTGGCCACCGTCGTGGGCGTGCTCGTCGAGGTGCCGGTGATGCTGTCGGTGTGCCACCTGTGCCTGGCCACCCGGGGGTGGTTCGAGCGCGACTGCCCGGCCTCGCTGCCCGGAGGCAGGAGGTTGACATGAAGGTGGCAGAAGTCCTGGGCCCCGGTTGGTCGCGCTGCCAGGAGACGTACCGGGTGGTGGGCCACGTGCTGGAGTCGCGAAGCATGGAGTGCAGCCTGCACAAGGTCGAGGATGTCAAGGACATGGTGGAGCTTGGGGTGCTGCAGAGGCCAGCGGTGGCGGTGGACGGCATGGCGGTCATTTTCGCGCGCATCTCCAGGCTCGAAGAGGTCAAGCAGGCGCTGGGGCTGGCCTAGCGCCGGCCGGTGGGGGTCGCCATGAGCGAGCGCGCCAGGCTGGCGCTCATCGTCGGGGTGTTTCTCCTCGCCTATTTCCTGCCGGTGGAGCACGGCCGGGTGCAACGGGCATTTCTGGAGGGGCTGTTCCTGCCTGACCGAGGTGCCGATCCTCGAGACCTTGATCGGCGCCGGCCTGGGCAAGGGGCCGGCGCTTCCGCTGCTGCTCGCCGGTCCGGCGCTCTCCTTGCCCAACATGCTGGTGATCAACTCGTATCTCGGACCGAAGAAGACGGTGACCTACAGCGCGCGGGTGGTGGTCATGGCCACGGTGTGCGGCCGGGCCTACGGGGCGCTGTAGGGTCGGGGGAGACGCGATGGTGGGGAACGACAAGGTCCACGGGTGGCTGGTGCCGCTGGCGGGTGTGGTGGTGGTGCTACCGCTGGTGTGGGCGTGGCGCACGGGGTGCTGGGCAACATCCTGTCGGGCTGGGCGCTGATGAGCGTGGGCATGTTCCTGTTCGGCGTGGCGACGCTCCTCGCCTCCAGGGGGGTGTCTTCCGTATACCTGATGGGCGGCAGGCGCCGATAGAAGCGGGCGAATCGCCCGGCTGTCGGGAGATGTGGCGGGCCGCTCCCAGCAGGCGGTCGGCCAGGTCATCGGCGAACTCCCGCATGGCAAGCTGCACGAGCCACTCGCTCGGGATGCCCGCGGCGCCGTGGGTGGTGCGCGACGACTGCCGCGCATAGCGAGCAATCGCCCACTGGTCGGGGACGTCGAAGATGGGGATGGGCGCCAGGCGCATGATGCAGCCGGCTTCCGCGCTGCCCGGGTCGGTGGAGCCGGCGAACGCCTCCCCGGTGGTGCGGAAGCGAGCCAGGGCGCGGGCCACCGTGCCCCCCACGGCGAAGCAGCGGCCGGTGGCGGAGAGGTACCCCTGCTCCCGCCAATTTCTGTCGCGCTCCATCTGGTCGCGGGCGTCGAAGCCGCCGCGTTCCACCAGACTCACCCCCAGGCACAGCGCCATCGAGGTGTCGTCGGTCCACTGGCCGGGGGCCAGGTGAAACGGTCCCCCGCCCACCAGGTCGGTGAGGGGCGGGAACGAGTCACGCGGCGAGAACTCCACCGCCGTCCCCACCGCATCAGCCGCCGCCAACCCCAGCAGACACCCCCGCGCTCGCTCGAAAGTTCTCTCGTCCACCTTGAACCGCCGCCGGGAAAGGCTACACGAGGCCGCCGGTGGTGGGTCAGTCGCGGGCGGCAAGAACCAGGCGCGACGCCACGAACGGCCAGTTGACCACGCGCCAGAGGTTGGCCAGGTAATCGGCCCGCCGGTTCTGATACTTCAGGTAGTAGGCGTGCTCCCACACGTCCACACCGAATAGCGGCCGCTGCCCCTGCATGAGGGGGGAGTCCTGGTTGGGAGTCGAGGTGATGGCCAGGCGGCCGCCGTCCAGCACCAGCCACGCCCAGCCGCTGCCGAACACGCCTACGGCCGTGCGAGTGAAGCTCTCCTTGAAAGCCTCGAAGCTGCCGAAGGTGGTGGTGAGGGCCTCGGCGAGGGGGCCCTCGAGGGCTGCTCCGCCAGGGGCGAGGCACTGCCAGAAAAGGGTGTGGTTGGCGTGGCCGCCGCCGTGGTTGCGCACCGCCGTGCGCACGCTCTCGGGCACCGCGGCGAGATCGGCAAGCAGCGTTTCGAGGGCGCGTCCTTTCAGCTCGGGAGCCTTGTCGATGGCGGCGTTGAGGTTGGCCACGTAGCCGGCGTGGTGCTTGCCGTGGTGCAGGCGCATGGTCTCGGCGTCGATCACCGGCTCGAGGGCGTCGAAGGGGTAGGGAAGCGGCCCCAATTCAAAGGGGTTGGCAGCGGGCACGGGGGTCGGTAGACCAGCGCCGGCAACGCGCGCCAGGGGGCCGAGGGCGGTGGCGGCGCAGGCGCCACCCACCAAGCCCAACAGGTTACGGCGGGTCAACGCGGGAACAGGTGAGAGGTCGGTGAGGTCCATCGTGAACTCCATCACCGTTACACAACCCGATCGTCGCGAATCGGATTCCCGCCTCCGGAAAGGCCTTGCTCGCGCCTCCACGGTGGGACATCGTTGTGCACGGCGGCTACAATGGCGGCCGGTCGGAGGGCAGGCGATGGTCGACGGTCACCCGGACGCCGCGCCGGCAGCGGTGAGTCCCGCACTGGAGGCGTTTCTGGCGCGGGCGGTGGAGAGCATGCCGGCGGCGCGGCTGCGCCTGATCACCCTGCCAGCGCCGCCGGCACCCCTGGAGCGGGCGTGGGAGGCCTGGCCGGAGGCGGATGCGGTGCTCTGGGAGTCACCGTCCGGCGCGGCCATGGCGGGCGCGGGTGGTGGGCTTGAGCTCGCCGCCGCCGGGCCCGATCGCTTCGCGGGGCTCCAGGCGGCGCTGGTGGAGGCAACCCGGCAGAAGGAGAGCGTGGCTTCGCCTGGTCTGGAAGGGGAGGATGCGTGCTTCGTGGGCGGTCTCGCTTTCACTCCCGGCGGCGCCGCCAGCCAGCCGTGGTCTGGCCTGGACGATGCCCGTTTCCTGCTGCCGCGCTGGTGCTACCGCCTGAACGCTTCGGGCGCGCGGCTGACGCTGGGGCTGGCCCCTGGGGACGACTCGGAGCCCGAGGCGATCGTGCGCGAGTACGGCCACCTCTGGCGGACGCTCGCGGGCCGTGGGCACCCGGCGGAGGCCAACGATCGAGTCGTGGTGCGCGAGGAACCCCCGTCTGGGGCATGGGAGCGGAGGGTCGAACACGCCAGGGGGATGATCCGCGCCGGAGCGCTGGCCAAGGTCGTTCTCGCCCGCCGGGTGGTGGTGACCGCTCCGGAGCCCCTGCGCCCGCACGAGCTGCTGGCCGCTCTCGCCGCGCACGAGCCGGGGCAGTATCGGTTCGGGATCCGCGTGGCAGGGCGGGCGCTGGTGGGGGCGTCGCCGGAGCTGCTGGTGCGGCGCACCGGCTGGGAGGTGGCCTCGGAGGCCCTGGCGGGATCCGTGGTGCGCGGCGGGGGGGGTGAGGATGGCGGCGATCTTCTCGCCCGCCTCGTCTTTGATCCCAAGCAATTGCAAGAACATCG
Organism: Acidobacteriota bacterium; assembly: GCA_037444085.1. Classification (GTDB taxonomy): domain Bacteria; phylum Acidobacteriota; class Thermoanaerobaculia; order Thermoanaerobaculales; family Thermoanaerobaculaceae; genus CALEVZ01. Next base: position 45,540 of record JBBINC010000013.1, read on the forward strand.
CCTGGTGGTGGAGGCGATTGCCGCAGCTCTCCAGGGCGCCTGTGTGCGACTGGAGTTCCCTCCCCAGCCGGAGCTGCGGGTGCTACGCCACCTCGCTCACCTGGCGACGCCGTTTTCCGGCCGGCTTAGGGCGCCCACCTCGGTGCTGGAGCTGGCGGCGCGGCTGCACCCCACCCCGGCGGTGGGCGGGGTGCCGGTGGAGGCGGCGCTGCAGCTCATCGCCGAGCTCGAGGATGCGCCTCGTGGCTGGTTCGCCAGCCCGGTGGGGGTGCTCGCTCCGTCGGGGGATGGCGAGCTGGCGGTGGCGTTGCGCTGCGCGCTGGTGACGGGTCGCGAGGCCCACGTCTACGCCGGGGCGGGCATCGTCGCCGCCTCCACGCCCAGCGACGAGGTCGAGGAGACGGCGGCCAAGGCGTCGGCGGCACTGGCCGCGCTGGGGCTGTCGCGGTGAGCAACCTGCACATGCTCTGGGCGGAGCTGCTGATGGACACCTTCGCCGGGGCCGGCGTGCGCCGGGCGGTGATCAGCCCCGGTTCGCGCTCGACCCCGCTGGCCCTGGCCGCGGTTCGGCACCCCGGGCTCGCCTGCACGGTGGTCGTGGACGAACGCTGCGCCGCCTTCGTGGCGCTGGGGCAGGCGCGGGTGACGGGGACACCGTCCCTGCTGGTGTGCACCTCGGGCACCGCAGGCGCGCACTACCTGCCGGCGGTGATCGAGGCGAGCGAGGCAAATCTGCCGCTCTTGCTGCTCACCGCCGATCGGCCGCCGGAGCTGCAGCAGCGCGGCGCCTTGCAGACCATTCGCCAGGCCGAGCTGTTTGGTCGTTTCGTGCGCGCCGCCCTGGAGCTGGGCGTGCCCGACGCCCACCCGGCCGCCCTCGCCGGGGTGAGAGCCGCGGCGGCGATGGCGGTGCAGGCGGCGCTCGATCCGCGGGCCGGCCCGGTGCACCTCAACGCCCCGTTCCGCACGCCGCTGGAGCCGCAGCCTGATGAGGGGGGCGAAGAGGAAGTGAAGGCGCAGGCGCGGCGGCTGCTGGCCGCCCCTGTGGCACGGGCGTGGGCGCCGCACCGGGTGGCGGCGCCCGCTCTGGTGGAGGCGCTCGCCGATGCCTGCGCCGCCGCCGCCCGGGGGGTGATCGTCTGCG
>JBBINC010000014.1:0-45749 GCA_037444085.1 Acidobacteriota bacterium
ACTCGGTGGATCACCAGCGGTTGAGGAAGCAGATCAGCGTGTGCGCGCGGAGGCGGTCCGGCAACCGGTGGTGGACGAGCGCAAACCCCAACCCGAAGATCACGGCCACGCCCATGCCCCGCCACCACTGGCTGGATTCGCCGCCGGTACCGATGGAAAGCGTGCGCAAGTCGATTTCCACGCCTTGGGTCAGCGGGATCAACCCCAGGACAATGGTGATGGCGGTCAGGGTGACGGGGCGAAGCCGGCGCAGACCGGTGAGCATCACCACCGTGCGGCGGGGCAGTCCCTGCGCCCACCACTGCTCGCCGTAGGAGAGCAGCACGATGGCGTTGTTGACCACGATACCGGCGAGGGAAATGACGCCCAGACCGGTCATGATGATGCCGAATGGCTGACCGGTGACCACCAGATCCACCAGCACCCCCACCATGGACATGAACACCGAGGTCATGACGATGAGCGGCACGGTGAACGAGTCGAACGTGCCGACGATGAGCAGCAGTGCGATCAGGAAGGCGAAGAGAAACGCCTGGGAGAGGAAGTCCTTGGCCTCGTCCTCCTCCTCCGATTGGCCGGCAAAGGCGAGGGTGACGCCGGCGGGCAGCAGGTCGGGGCTGGCCGCCAGGCGCCGCCTGGCCTCCCGGCGCACCGGCTCGGCCAGTTCGGGGGAGGTGACTCTGCCCGACACGGTGACCATGCGGCGGGCGGCCTTGTGGCGGATGGCCGACAGCGCCGCGCCCCGCTGCAGCGTCGCCACCGCCGACAGAAGCTCAAGCCGGGTGGCGTCCCCGGTGTCGTACCGCGCCTGCACCACCGCCAGTGCCTCCTCCCGCGACTGTTGTTCCAACTCAAGCGCCCGCACCTGGGCGCGCGCCGCGAGAAGACCGTAGTACGCCTCCGCTGCGGCCAGCGCGGTGTCCAGCCGGGCCACCTCGATGTGCGGCTGGGTGACTCGCCCAGCCAGCCGGGCCAAATCGATGGCCGCCGAGATCTTGGCGAAGGTCAGCAGGGGCTGCGAAAGCCTCATGCCGTTGCTGGTAAGGCTTTGACTGCGCGGCGTCAGCGCCGCACCGGGGAACTGCGAGATGATTTCCTCAGAAGTCCCGGCTGTTGAGAAACGACCATTTGCGGGAGTGATTCCAACCTGCGTAGGCAGAGATGTGCGGGTACGCCTGGGCGCGCGCTTCTGCGACTGCCCCAGCAACTTCTACCTGGCGTTCGCGCGCCGCCTGCAGCGCCTGGTTGCATCCAACGCCAGCTACACCGCGCCCGCCAAATCCAGCTCCGCCGCCCGGGTCGCACCTGGCACCAGGGCCGACAGCACGACCAGTGCGATGGCGCACCCTCTCCTGGGCTTTTCCAGGGACGAGGCCCTTCCCCTCATCACCTGCCGTCTCCCGGTGGGCTTCCCACGTGGGTGTGCTACGTTCCCTCCGGCGAGGGGGAGGGACGCGCTACCTGGATCTGGGCGCCACGCCGGCGTGGGACTCTAACACAGCCTCCTGTCAGGGGCCGGCAGTCGGAGTGCACTCCGTCCGCCGCCAGCTTGAGGGCGGGAGCCAGTGAAGCGCCGGCAGCTGGTCGAGCTGCATGAACTGGCGTGGTTTCCGCGCCTGTGGCGAGATCTTCTCACGGACTTCATGTCGTTCTTCGCCCGACGGTTCCGGCCGTATGCCGCGATCGCGGACAGACTCCACGCCGCCATGCTCTGCTGCGGCGATGAGCTGATCCTGGATCTCTGTTCCGGCGCCGCTGAGCCGGTGCTCACGGTCCAGGAGGAGCTGGCAAGGCGGGGCGTGGGCGTCGCCGTCACCGTGACCGACCTGTATCCCAACGAGCACGTCTTCGCTCGCCTGGAAGCCCATCGCCGGCGCGCCGTAGGCTGTCTGCTCCGGTCCATTGACGCCGTGCGGGTTCCCGCGGACTTGCCGGGCTTTCGCACCTTCTTCTCGGCATTCCACCATTTCCAGCCCGAGGAGGCGGCCGAGATCCTCGCCGACGGTGTGCGCCAGGGCCGTGGCATAGGCGTCTTCGAGTACACCGAGCGCAGCTTCCTGCGTTGGGGCCCGCTGATTCTCCTCATGCCCGCGCTGGTATGGGCGGCGACACCGTTCATCCGGCCCCGCTCGGCGGCCCGCCTCCTGTGGACGTACCTGATTCCGGTCGTTCCGCTGGTGGCGGCGTGGGATGCCCTCGTCTCGGTGCTTCGTTCCTATCACCCAGACGAACTGCTGGCCCTCGCGCGCAGTATCGACGACGGGCGGTACGTGTGGAACGCCGGCCGCGTTGATGCTCGCGCCGGGTGTCGAGTGACCTACCTGCTGGGCGCGCCGGCCGGCGCCGCCGCGTCGTGCCCGCCGGGGAAGCCCGCCACGGAGCATCTGGCGGCGAGGCTTGGGGGCGACCGGTTGGAGTGAGGAGAAACGAGTGGTCGTTCACGCCGACGACTTGCCGGCGCCCGCCATCACCTCGCGGACCTTGCGCAGCAACTCGTCGATGCCGTACGGCTTGGCGATAAACGCGATGCGCTCGCCCGTGTCGTTCGAATGGTGAATGAACGGCTGACCGTACCCGGAGGAAAACAGAAACGGCGCGTTCAACCCGTGGGCGCGTGCCGCGTCCAGCAGCTCCTTGCCTCCCATGCGCGGCATGACCACGTCGGAGAGCACGAGTGCCACCTCCTCCCCGCCGTGAAGCAGAAAGTCCAGCGCAACAGCTCCATCTGGCGCCTCGCGCACCTCGTACCCCGCCTCGCGCAGCGCTTCAATGAGGATCTGGCGTACCTCCGCCTCGTCCTCGACAACGAGAATGCGCTCGCCACCGCCGTGCAGGTCACCACCGTTTCGCGGCGGTTCCGCCAGCGGCTGCTTGTCAACTGCGGGAAAATACACATCCACCATCGTGCCGCCGCCGATCTGGCTGGCGACGTCGACCATGCCGCCGTGCTGCTTGATGATCCCGTAGACCGTCGAGAGGCCCATTCCGGTGCCGCGACCGAGCGTCTTGGTGGTGAAGAACGGTTCGAAGATGTGCGCGAGGGTCCCCTCGTCCATGCCCGCGCCGGTATCGCAGACCTGCAGCAGCGCGTGCGGCCCCGATCTGGCCCAGGGGTGGGTCTCGCGATACGCGTCGTCGATGTCGGCCGGGGCCGTGCGAATGAGGATTCGCCCGCCGTCCTCCATGGCGTCACGGCTGTTTACCGCCAGGTTGATGAGGATCTGGTCGAGCTGTCCGGCATCGACCTCGACGACCAGCGGCGAGGCCGATGGAACGAAGTCGATGCCGATGTTCTCGGGGATGATCCGGCGCAGGATCGGCAGGGTCTGGTCGATGTGCCGGTTGAGATCCAGGGGGTGCGGCGCGAGAACCTGTCGCTGGGCGAACGCGAGGAGGCCGCGGGTCAGAAGCGACGCCCGTTGACTCGCGGCCAGGATGGTGGTGAGCTCCTCGCGCGTACCGTCGCTCAGCCGTTGCTGCAAGAGCTGCGCCGAGCCCTGGATGGCCATGAGCAGATTGTTGAAATCGTGGGCCACCCCCCCGGCGAGCTGCCCCAGAGCCTCGATTCTCTGCGCCTGCCGGAGCTGCGCTTCCAGGCGCTTGCGCTCGCTCAAGTCGCGCAAGGTGCCGAGGGTCGCGGGCCGCCCCTGGTAGTCGATCATGCCGACATGCATGAGAACGTCGACGCGATGCCGCCCGTCGGCGTGCAGAAGGCGGAACTCGTACTCACCGGGCACATGCTCACCAGCCTGGCGGCGGCGGTACCGCTCCAGCACCAGGTCGCGGTCCTCGGGTGCGATCAGCGGCAGAAACTCGGCGCCCTCGAGTTCCGAGGCAGGGCGGCCGACCATGCGCCCCAACGCCTCGTTGCAGAAGACCAGCCTCCTTCCCTGAAGGAGAAACATGCCATCCTGCATGCGATCCACCAGGGTGCGATACTTGAGTTCGGACTGCCGCAGTTGCTCCTCGGCGCGCAGGTGTTCCACCGCTCTCGCCACCTGGCTGGCCAGGATGGTCAAGACCTCCTTCTCCTGAGCGGTGAACTGGCGTCGGTCGCTGTGGCTGCGCACCACCATGACGCCGAAGGCCCCGGCGCGATCTTCCAGCGGCACGCCCAACCACTCTTCGCACCCCAGGTCCTGCTCGACGAGTTCGCCGCGGGCGACCAGATCGGCGAAGGTCTCCCGGGTCATCCGCACCGCCCGACCAGCCCGCAAGGCGCACTCCACCAATCCGCGGGCGGCGGGTTGCGGCTCGGGAGGGTGTGGAAGGTCCGCGACAAATGGGAAGGAAAGCTCTTGCGTCTCGCGGTCGAGGAGCGCCACCGAGAAATCCGAGGCGTCCATGAGTCGCCCCACGGTCGCATGGACCGAGGCGAAGAGAGCCGGGAGATCCTCCGCCCGCTGGGTCGCTTCGGCAATCTCGAATCCAGCCCGCTGCACCTCCTGCGCCCAGCGCCGTTCTTCCTCCAGTCCCAGGGCGCCGGCAACGATCTGCAGCATGCGCAGATCGGCGTCCTTGAGAACCTCGCGGTTCTTGAACACCACGCAGATAGAGCCCACCGTGCGCCCCCGGCTTGAGACCGGGAACCCGGCATACGTCGCCAGGCCGTAGCGGCGGACGTTGGGGTCGCTGTCGGCGTAGGTCGTATGGCCGAGTTGCTCTACAACCAGTGGGCCCGCTCCGGCCCCCCGTCTGATGACGTCGAAACAGAGGTGCCCTTCGGCGCGATCCATCCGCTCGTAGCCGTTCGGGAGCTGCCAGCCGCCCACGGTGCAGAGAAACTCCCCCCGCAGGCGGTTGTACAGGGAACAGGTAGCGCCGAGCATCTCCCCGCACACCGCGGTCAGCCTCTGGATGTTGGCGTCATAGTCGCCGTCGAGGCCCAGCATCGTCTCCGTGAAGCGCTCCAGCCGCTTCTGTGCCTTGCGGCGTTCGCTGATGTCCGCGATGAGAACAACCTCTGCCGGGTGGTCCTCAAGGCTCGAGGTGGCGAACCTCATCTCGGCCCAGACGCGATCTCCTCCGGCGGCGAGGACTTCCACCTCCAACCTTCGCATCCCCACGCTCGTGCTCGTTGACTCCAGGCTATGGCGACGGTGGTAGGAATCGCGCCACTCGGGTGCGATCAGGTGGTCGAACTGCCGGCCACGCGCGGCGTCTGCATCGATTCCGAAGATACGCGCGAAGGCACGATTTACAAAGGCGATCGTATCTCCCTCCAGGACCACGAACGCCTCCGGCAGGCGGTTGAGCAGGAAACGGTAGCGTTGCTCGCTGCGGGTCAGTTCCTCACTCAGGGCGGCCACCTGATCGGCCGATTCCTGCCGCTGCACGGACAGTCGTCGCAAGACAGCGACGCAAGCCAGGAGGGCCAGTGCCAGCGCCCCTTCGAAAGCCCCAGCCAGCGGACGATCCAGCAGCACCAACCTCGCGACGCCGAGAAGCGCCAGCGCCCAGGCTGCGGTCCCCCAAAGGCGCCGCCGGGGCCGCCCGCGAGCGGCGCGAGCCAGCAGTGCGGCCGACGCCAGCAACGCGACGGCCTCCACGACGCGGGCGATGGTCATCTCGGTCATCTCGTGCCTCTCCGGAGGGGGCCGTCACCCCGTCGCGCCCCGGTCCGACCCGCCGGCCCCTCATTCCTGTGGTTGTCAGGGCGACCCACAGAGCCTGGCGTCGGCATCGGACACGGGACGCCGTACGCCTGACACCGCCCTTCTGCGCATGCCGGATACCCACGAAGTGAGTGTACACCAAGCGAACAAGGTCATGAAAACACCCAGCCCCCGGCGCTGGCGCCGTGGCTTCTCCGTCATTCCCGGTCGCAGTCCCACTCACACACCCGAGGCCCCCTCGCGCACCACCCGCCCTCGCCGCCCCGCCGCGGCGTGTCGCCGGTATGATGACTGGCGGAGGGAATCGCCATGAGCCCAGTCGACGAATTCGACGCCGCGGTTGCCCGCGCCAAAGGTCTTTCCAGACGGCCATCCGACGAACAGCTGCTTGATCTCTACGCGCTGTACAAGCAGGCTACCACGGGCGATGTACAGGGCGAGGAGCCGGGTTTCTTCGACTTCGTCGGTCGCGCCAAGTACGACGCCTGGGCGAAGCGCAGGGGCATGGCGGCCGACGCGGCTCGGCAAGCCTACATCGCGCTGGTCGACCATCTCGCCGCATCCGAGTGAAACCTCGCAGGGCGGCGATGCTCTCGGCTCCTCCGCTGCCCGTGGCACCGACCCGATCCGCGTCCTCCGAGTCGGCCACCGGCTTGAAGGCCCCGCAGGCGTGATCGTGGCCCGCCGCAGGCTCCGGGCGGGGGCGATGGGCGCTGGCCTTGTAGCTGGCGCTGTCGTCTGGGCTCTGGTGCAAAGCGATGGCCTCCACCACCTTCGCCAGCTCGCCGGTGCGGCCCTCACGCCGGTTGGACTCACCTGGCTCCTCCTCGGTGCGCTGGCGGGGCTCCTGTGGCACCGCCGCCAGCGCCGGCCAGCGCCGGCCGCCGGGGCCTGCTGGCTGCTTCTCTCTCTCGCCGGCAACCCCCAGCTTGCGGCGCTCCAGTTCGCTCTGCTGGAAGGATCGTTCTCGTCTTCCCAGAGGGCCGAAGAGACTCCGCTGGACGCGCTCCTGGTGCTGGGCGGTGGGGTGGCGATCACTGCCTCCGGCCGAGTGACGCTGGGCGACGCCGCGGAACGGGTCACGTGGCCGGTCAGGCTTTACCGGCAGGGCGTGGCTGTCACCCTGGTGAGTTCGGGTCCCACCCTGGCCGAGGGGCTTCCTCCGGCTCGCCCTTCCCGACCCCCCCGACCCGCCAGCTATCCGGAAGCGGCGGCGGGCCTCTGGACCTCCCTCGGCGTGGCCCCGGAGCACGTCATGCTCCTCCCTGGGCCGAGGACCACCCGCGAGGAGATCGACGCCCATCGGCGGCTGGTGGACGAGGGCGGCTGGCAGCGTGCGGGTTTGATCACCTCGGCGTGGTACATGCGGCGTGCGTTGCGCCCTTGCCGCCGCGTCGGGCTGGACGTTCACCCTCTTCCTTGCGACGCGCGCGGCGATCCGCCGCGCTGGCGGTGGCGCCACGTCATCCCCTCCAGCGGCGCCGTCGAGGCGACGTGTGTTGCCTGGACCGAGACGCTGGCATGGCTGGCCGGACGGTGACGACGCCCGGCTGAGCGCATCCGTACGCTACAGTGGAGGGGTCATGCTCACGCCGGCGGTGATTCTCGTCGCACTCGCGCTGGGCGGCGCCAGCGGTGACGGCGCCGAGCCTCCGCCTCCCCCGCCCGCCGTCCCGTGGACGGCGCTGCACTTCGAGGCTCGCAAGCTGGCTCTCTCGGCCACCACGGTGATCCGCAGCGAGCTGCTGCAGGCCGCCTCGCTCGCCCCCCTGCTGCGCGAGCCCCCGGGGAAGGGCGGCGTGCCGATCCCCGCCTGGGTCGTGCAGGTTTCAATCGACACCGATCTTCCCGTGGGCCGAGATGAGCAGGTCCGCGTCTGGCTGCACCCTGCCACCTTCGCCGCCCTGCAGGCAGACAAGCGCACCTTCGGCAGGCGACCGTATGCCAAGCTGTTTCGCTATGTGACCGGCGGCTGCTATGAGTGGCGGCACGCCCCCGCCAGCGAGCGCGAGGCGCTCCTGTCCCCGCCGGACTGGTCGGATCTACGCCAGGGCTGGGCAGGCGGGACCGGGGCTGGCGCGGAGGAGATCGTCATTGCTGACCCTTACGCGCTCCTCTATATCGTCTCGGCGGCGCAGTTGCACCGCCCGGGGCGCAGCCTCACCGCCTGGATCGTGTCCCGCGGCCGCCTGGTGGAACTGATCCTTGCGGACGGTGGCCTCACCCGGCGACGGGTCGACCACCTCGAAAGCTGGAGCGGCGGAGAGCGACGCCGCAGCGCCGACGCCCTGGTCCGCCTGGTCGAGGTCAACACGGCGGCCAGCGCCGGCGACCCGGGGCGCGACCGGGTGGACATGGGATTCTTGGGCATGCAGGACGGACTCACGATTGCCTTGGACGCCGGCTCGGGCATCCCGGTGGAGTTGTCGGGACGGACCCGCGCCGTTGGCTCGCTCGTCGTGCGCTTGACGCGCGCCGAACTCGCTTCGCCGCCCCGGACTCAGGCCGTTTCCGACAGCGGCGATCAGGGGGTACCCTAGGAGTGTGCCGGGAAGATACTCCGGCTGCGGCTCGCGCTGGCATCCGGCATACTGCGCTGGCCTTCGCGAATCGTCGAACAGGAAGGACTCAACCACGGCTCCAGGCTTCTCGGCCAGCCGCCGTGCCCGCCGGTGTCATGGCGAGCCTCGCTCTCGTCGGCTTCCCCGACCGCCCGCTAGCCCGCCAGCTTGCCCGCCTGGCATACTGTCAAGCAGAGGTCGCGCTCTCGTGAAGAGGCGCACAAGGCGGGAGGTGTTTCGTGAACATCCTGGTTCTCAACTGCGGTTCGTCGACGGTCAAGTTCCAGATCATCGAGACGGACCAGGAGCTCATCGCGGCCGACGGTGACCGCCGACTGGCCTGCGGCAACGTCGAGCGAATCGGCACGGAAGCGCTCATTACCTTCCAGGTGGCGTGCCGCGATAAGCAGCGTTCCGCCGAACCGATCCGCGATCACCGCCAGGCCATCGACCGCATCATCCGCTGGGTCATTTCTCCCGATTCCCACATCGAAGACATCGCCTCCCTGGCCGACATCCACGCCGTGGGTCATCGCGTCGTGCACGGGGGCGAGAGGTTTCGTCGCTCGGTGAAGATCGACCGCGAAGTCATCGAAGGCATCGAGGACTGCATCGATCTTGCACCCCTGCACAACCCGGCCAACCTCAAGGGCATCCGCGCCGCGCAGGAATTGCTGGGGCCGGGCGTGCCGCAGGTGGCCGTGTTCGACACCTCGTTTCACTCCACAATGCCTGAGGTGAGTTACCTTTACGGCATCCCCTACCAGTTCTATCGGCGCTACAAGATCCGGCGCTACGGCTTTCACGGCACCTCCCACCGCTATCTGGCCTACCGCTACCGGACGATGTTGGGGCTCGAACCGGAGGGAGTGAACATCATCACACTGCATCTCGGCAACGGCTGCTCGGCATGCGCCATCAAAGGGGGGCGCTCATTCGACACCTCCATGGGGTTCACACCGGTCGAGGGGCTGCTCATGGGCACGCGTTGCGGCGACATCGATCCCTCGGTGCTGGAGTATCTGGCGATCAAGGAGGGCATGAATCTGTCCGAGATGGACAATCTTCTCAACAAGCGCTCCGGTCTTCTGGGGCTTTCCGGATTGACGTCCGACATGCGCGAACTGCTGGAGGAGGAGGTCGAGCATCAGGACCGTCGCGCCACCCTGGCCATCGACATCTTCTGCCAGAAAGTGAGGCGCTACATCGGCGCGTACCTGGCGGAGGCCGGGCCGGCAGACGCTGTGGTGTTCTCGGGAGGGATCGGCGAGAACGCCCCGGCGGTGCGGGCTCGGGTTTGCCGCGGGCTCGAGCATCTTGGCCTGCATCTGGACGAGGAGGCCAATGCCAGGGCTCGTTCCGGCGAGAGCAACTTCATCTCCACGTCGTCGTCGCCAATGAAAGCCCTGGTCATCCCCACCAACGAGGAACTGCTCATCGCCCGCGACACCTTCCGCGTGGTGGCTGACGTTCCCCGCCGCTGGTAGATGGGGAAGGCGCACGCGACCGCCGCACCGACAGGGTTGACGGAGGCTCGCCGGGTGTGGCACGAGGGCCTATGAACTCTGCGATCCGTTTTCACGCCACCGGCGGCCCCGAGGTGTTGCGCTGGGAAGAAATGCCCCTTGCGGCCTTGCAGCCCGGCGAGGCGCTCGTCCGCCACACCGCCGTGGGGCTGAATTTCATTGACGTGTACCACCGCTGCGGGCTCTATCGCCTGCCGCTGCCGGCGGTGCCAGGCCTGGAGGGGGCCGGCGTGGTCGAAGAGGTAGGGGAGGGGGTGGAGGAGGTACAGCCCGGGCAGCGAGTGGCGTACGCCGGAGGGCCACCCGGGGCGTACGCCCAACGCCGGGTGATCCCCGCGCACAGGCTTGTTCCCCTCCCCGACTTCATCGACGATCTCACCGCCGCGGCGGTGATGGTCAAGGGTTTGACGGCGTGGTTCTTGCTTCGCAGGACGCACGCCATACAGCCAGGTGACACGATCGTCTTCCACGCCGCTGCGGGAGGCGTGGGGCTGCTGGCCTGCCAGTGGGCGGCCTTTCTGGGTGCAACGGTGATCGGCACGGTGGGGAGCGAAGCCAAGGAGGAGCTGGCGCGTTGCCACGGCTGCCACCACGTGCTGGTGGCGGGGCGGGACGACATCCCCGATCGGGTGCGGGGGTTGACTCACGGGCGCGGCGTCCGGGTGGTGTACGACTCGGTGGGGCGCGCCACCTGGGAGGATTCCCTCAACTCCCTGGCGCCGCTCGGGCTGATGGTTTCTTTCGGCAACGCCTCCGGGCCGGTCCCGCCCATTTCACCGCTCGCCCTGGCGGAAAGAGGGTCGCTCTTTCTCACCCGCCCCACCCTCATGACCTACACCGCCGAGCGGGCCAACCTGCTCGCCGGCGCCGAGGAGCTGTTCGCCGTGCTGGCACACGGCCACGTCAAGCCCCTCATCCATCGCACCTACCCCTTGCGCGACGCAGCCGCCGCCCACGGCGACCTGGAGGGGAGGCGTACGGTGGGTTCCTCGGTGCTACTGCCTTGAGCCGGGAGACCTGTGGACACCCATGCCCTCGACCATGACCTCGCCGTCCTCGCCGCTGGCAAGCAGCGTTGGGCGGAGCTACCTCTGCCAGACAAGATCTCCTACCTGCGCGCCGCCCTGGCCGGAACCGCGCGAGTGGCCGAGGCGCAGGTCGCCGCCGCGTGCGCGGCCAAGGGGATCACTGTCGACTCGCCCCAGGCCGCGGAGGAGTGGCTCGGAGGACCGATCGCTCAGGCGCGCGTGCTCCGCCTCCTCCTGCGCACCCTCACGCAAATCGCCCGGCATGGAGCGCCGGCGCTGGCTGCGAGGCGCATCCGCACGAGACCGACCGGGGCGCTGGCCGTGGAGGTCTTCCCCGCCGACGTGCTGGACCGCCTGCTCTACCGTGGCTTCCGCGCCGAGGTGTGGATGCAACCCGGGGTGACACGCGAGGACCTGCGGGCGACCACCGGAGGGCTGTACAGGCGGCCAGCTCCTCCGGGACGCCTGGCGCTGGTGCTGGGCGCCGGCAACGTCGCCTCCATCGGGCCTCTCGACGCGGTGCACAAGCTCTTCGCCGAGGGCCAGGTGGTGCTCCTCAAGCTGCACGAGGTCAACGCCTACCTCGGGCCGTTCGTGGAGGAGGCCTTTGCCGCCTTGATCAAGGACGGCTTCCTGCGCACCGCCTACGGTGGCCCCGAGGTGGGCGCGTACCTGGTGGCCCACCCGGAGGTGGAGGAGATCCACATCACCGGTTCCGACCGGACCCACGACGCCATCGTCTACGGCAGCGGCGAGGAGGGGAGACGCCGCAAGGCGGAGGACCGCCCGCTCGTCAGCAAGCGGATCACTTCCGAGTTGGGCAACGTGGGCCCGGTCATCGTCGTGCCGGGCCGCTGGAGCGACGGCGAGCTCGCCTTCCACGCCGAGAACATCGCCACTCAGATGGCCAACAACGCCGGTTTCAACTGTAACGCCGCCCGCGTGCTGGTGACCTCGAGGCAATGGCCGCAGCGCCGTGACCTGCTGGCCGCCGTGGCCGCCGTCCTGCGCCGCATCCCCCAGCGTCCCGCCTACTATCCCGGCGCGGAATCGCGGTACGACCTGATGTTGGCGGCCAACCCCCGCGCCATCCAGGTGGGTGAGCGCCGCGATGGCATGTTGCCGTGGACGCTTATTCCCGGCGTCCCGGCAGACGACGCGGACAATCCCTGTTTCACGACCGAAGCGTTCTGCTCTCTCGCCGCGGAAACGCCCCTCGAACCGTCAGACGCGGCCGCGTTCCTCGATGAGGCCGTGAACTTCGCCAACACCCGCCTGTGGGGGACGCTCAACGCGTGTATCGTCGTCGACCCCCGTACCCGGAGATGTCTGGGGAGTGCCCTGGAGCGGGCGGTGGAGCATCTGCGGTACGGCACGGTGGCGCTCAACCACTGGCCGGCCATGGGCTTCGCCCTGGGGGTCACCACCTGGGGCGCCTACCCCGGCCACACCCGGCAGTGCATCGCCAGCGGCATCGGCGTGGTGCACAACACCATGCTCTTCGAACACCCCGAGAAAAGCGTCCTCGACGGACCCTTCACCATCGCCCCGAAGCCGCCGTGGTTTGTCACCCACGCCGGGGCCGCCCCCGTGGCCCGACAGCTCTTGCGGTTGGAAGGGAAACGGCAACTCGCTGCACTGCCTCGCCTGGCGGCGGCGGCGCTGCGGGGATACGCTCCAGCACGCCCGGGAGCTCATCGAGAGTGACCAGGACGGCCACCGCCCCAGCGTCACGCAGCTCCTCGGCGGGGTGGAGGCCCCACTCCACCCCCACCGCAGTGACACCGGCGGCGCGCGCCATGGCCACGTCGAACACCGTGTCGCCCACCATCACGGTCATCTCAGGCTCCACTCCCACCTCGTCCATGGCGCGCTGCAACATGGCTGGGTGGGGCTTGCCCGGCCCCTGGTCGGCGCCCTGCAAGGTGGCAAAGCGACCAGTCAAGCCGTGCCGCGCCAGCGAGGCGGCGAGGCCACGCCGCGACTTGCCGGTGGCGATACCCAGCAGCCACCCCTCGTCAGCAAGCCGGATGAGGACCTCCTCGGCTTTCGGAAACAGCTTCTCCGGAGGGTCCTGCTTCGCCATCAGCGCCGCGTAGGCCAGTCGATAGTCCGCCGTCAGGCGCTCCACCGTCTCCGCGGTGTGCCCCGGCGCCAGGCCCGCCACGGCCTCGGCAAGTGACAGGCCCACCACCCGCCGTACCGCTGCGGGTGCTGGCGGCGGCAGACACGAGGCGGAAAAGGCCTCGGCAAACGCCGTGGCGATGGTCGCAAAGCTGTCCACCAGCGTGCCGTCCCAGTCGAAGACCAGCAGGCGAGGTTCACCGCGCATCAACGCGGAGGGTAGCATTGTTGCCGGCACACCATGGGGCGGGCGCACAAGCGGAGTACACTGCCCGGAGAGTGGCGGGAGGCGTGGGATGTCGTTGTCCGTGAGAACGAGACGGCGGTGCATCGGCCTTGCCTTGTCCGGCGGAGCCGTGCGCGGGGCCGCCCATGTCGGAGTCCTCGAGGTACTGCAACGGGAGGGGATCGAGGCGCAGGTGGTGGCCGGCACCAGCGTCGGTTCGCTGGTTGGGGCGGCGTACGCGGCGGGGCTGCCGGCGGAGGAGCTACGCCAGGTCTTCCGTACCGTACGCTGGCCGAAGCTGGCCCGCCTCTCCTGGAAGAACCGTTTTTCTCTGTTCGACACCCGCCCCATGGAGGACGTCATTCACTCGGTCCTGGGCGTCGCCAACTTCGACCAGTTGTCGAAGCCCTTCGCGGCCGTGGCCTGCGACGTCGTTTCGGGGGAACGGGTCGTGTTGCGAAAGGGTGTCCTGGCCCCCGCCTTGCGCGCCTCCTCGGCGGTGCCGGGGGTGTTTCCGCCGGTGGAGATGGAGGGGAGGTTGCTGGTGGACGGTTGCGTGGTCGACAACTTGCCGGTGGACGTGGCGCGGGAGATGGGAGCCGACTTCGTGATCGCCGTGGACATCGTACCCCCTCCTCTGGGGGCGCGCCGGCCGCGCAACATACTCGAGCTGATGATGATCACCGCCTATCTTTGGAGTCGCGCCAATCACCCGATCAAGACTGCTCTGGACTGCGTTATCCAGCCCGAGGTGGGCGCCTACCTGGGATGGGATTTTACCGACGTCGAGGCGCTGGAAGCGTGCGGCCGCGCCGCCGCGGAGCGGGCACTGCCTGCCCTGCTGGCGGCCCTCGCCAACCAGGCCGGCGGGAGGGTGGCCGCGGAGAGCCCGTCATGAGTGATTTCGTCGAGTACGAAGAGTACGACCTCTTAGGGCTGGCCGAACTGGTGCGCGCCGGTCACGTTCACCCCTCCGAGCTGCTCGCCGCCTGCCTCAAGCGTATCGAAAGCCGCAACCCGCGCCTCAACGCGGTGGTGGAAGTCAGGGCTGACGCGGCCCGTGCCCAGCTGGCGAAGCTGCGCCGGGACCAGCCGCTCGCCGGGGTGCCGTTCCTGCTGAAGGACCTGCTCGCCGCTGTGGCCGGGGAGAAACTGACCGGTTCGTGCCGTTTCCTCGCCGACCACCGCGCTCCTCACGACTCGGAACTGGTGGCGCGGCTGCGCGCCGCGGGGCTCGTCTTCGCCGGTCGGACCAATACTCCGGAGCTGGGGATCATGGGGGTAACCGAGCCGCGCTGGCGCGGGCCCACGCGCAACCCGTGGGACCTCTCCCGCACCCCCGGCGGTTCCTCCGGAGGCAGTGCCGCGGCGGTGGCGGCCGGCATCGTGCCCGCCGCTCACGGCGGCGACGGCGGGGGATCGATTCGAATTCCCGCCTCGTGCTGCGGCCTCTTCGGGCTCAAGCCCAGCCATGGGCGCAACCCTTTGGGGCCGGATGCCGCCGAATGTTGGGCCGGGCTTGTCCAGGAACACGCCATCACCCGCTCGCTGCGCGACTCGGCAGCCCTGTTGGACGCCACGTGTGGCCCCGACCTCGGCGCCGTGGGCATGATGTCCAGGCCCGACCGCTCGTTCCTCGGCGAGGTCGGCGCCGACCCGGGGCGCTTGCGTATTGCGCTGACCACCACGTCGCTGTTCGGCGATACCACCCACCCGGACTGCCGCGCCGCTGCCGTCGACGCGGGGGAATTGTGCGAGACCCTGGGACACCACGTGGAGGTGGCACATCCCCCGGTGGACAAGGAGGGGTTGCGCTGGGCGTACCTGGCCATCGTCGCGGTTGGCACGGCGCGCACCATCGATGAGGCCGCGGTCCTGATCTCTCGCCCCGCCAGGGCCACGAGCTTCGAAGCGGAGACCTGGATGCTCTCCCTCATCGGGCGCTCCCTGCCAGCCCACCGTTACCAGGAGGCGATCGATGAGGTGCATCGCTGCCGGCGCCGCATGGCTGAGTTTTTCCTTTCGTACGACTTGCTGCTGACCCCGACCATGGCCCACCCGCCGGTACCCATCGGCCATCACCGCCTGCGGCCGCACGAGGCGCTCGCGCTTGCAGTGCTGCGCGCTCTGCCCAACCGGCCCGCCCTGCGGCTGGCACTCGAGCGAATGGCCGCAGAGAAACTGGAGACGACCGCCAATACCATGCTATTCAATCAAACCGGCCAGCCGGCCATGTCGGTGCCGCTGTTCTGGAACACGGCGGGCCTGCCCATCGGGACTCAGTTCGTCGCGCGCTACGGCGAGGAGGCCTTGCTGCTGCGTCTCGCAGCCCAGCTGGAGATGGCGCGGCCGTGGGCACACCGGCGTCCCCCCGGTTTCAACTCTCTCGCCACCTCGCTCTCCGGCACCATCTCTTTGGAGCGGAACCTCTCGCCGCCGACCCGCACCGCAAACCAGGAGGTCGTGTGAAGACGCTCATCGTTCTTCTTCTCATCGTGGTGGCTGGCCTGGCCGCCATTAGCTTCGTGACCACCGGCGAGATGGGCCTCGTACCGCGCCGCCTCTCGCCCGAGGAGACCCAGCTTCGCGCGCTGGAGAGGCGCCTGGAAGAGACGCGCCGGCAGGTGGCTTCCGCCGGCCGCGCCGCCGGCCTCTCCGGTGCCGGCGCCTCCGCCGCGGTGGCAGCGGCGCAACGGGAGGTGGAGCGCCTGGGCGCGGAGGTGGAGTCCCTGCTGGCTCGCCTGCACGATTCGGCGGTGAAGCACGCAGCCGAGGCGCGCGCCGGCGCCACCCGCCGGGTCGAGCGGGTGCGGGCCAAGGCGCGGGAGCGGGCGGAGAAACTACGAAACGCCGTGCATGCCTTCCAGCGGGAGCTGCGTTAGCGAGACGGCTTGCCTCACCGCCAGCGGACCAGATCGCGCTCGCTCAGTCCCTCGGCGTGCGCGGCGTCACTGATCTCGCGCACGAAACGGGCGGCGTCGGCGGGGTACCCGGCGGTCGGGGCAAGACGGGGTACGCGCTTCGCCCAGAAGCGGTTGAGCGCCTCCATGTGGAGCTCGCGAACGTACTTGGCGAACATCGAGGCAAGCGCCACGGGCAGCTGGCGCGCCTCGCACCCCACGGCGACCACCACCTCGAGCGACACGCCGTCCTCCCGCGCCACGCAGTAGCGGGAGGTGGTAGCGTCCTCGCTTCGGGTCCACACAAACGCCTCGGGGAAGACGTCCTCAAGCCACGGCCCGTAGCGCCGTCGGCCGCCGAGCCGGTCCAGATAGACCTGGCCACTCTCGGCCGGCAGGCGTCGCAGAAGGCACCCGTCGACCCGCAGCAACGCTCCGCCCTTGCCACCGCTGTCGGTGACCAGGCGATTGAAGGCGCGCTCGTCCACCACCTCGCACCCAATCTGCGGTGGATCCATGCCCAGTTCACACAGGCGGCTGGCCAGGCGCTCGCTATCGCGCTGGATCACGGCGCGGTCTGCAGCGCGGGGCAGCGCGATAGCGCCAAGTTCGTACCAGGGACAGCGCTCCTCTTCGCCGGCCATCCGGGCAGACACATGCTGCAGCAGTTCGGCAACCGAGCCGGGTATGGCGCTGCCGGTCCCCAAGAACGCCAGCGCGGTGTGCTCGAGGCGGCGAAGGCCGGCGCGATCCCGCTGCCCGTGGTAGAGCGCCTTGCTGTCGGCGACCACGAACCCCTGCCCGCCCGGCGCCAGGGCCGGCGCCAGCAGCTCCCAGAGCGAGCCGCCGAGCAAGCCATCCGCCCCTCGGAAGGTCGCCGAGGCGGCCACCAGAGGACCCAGCCGGGGCCCGACACCGGCCTCATCGATGCCCGCCAGCACCGCCATGCCCTGGCATTGTACGGCTCGCCTCGGCGGTGCGCCCGTGCATGGCGGTGTGACCCGGAACACGGGGGCCGCCCGCATCCGGGGAAGAAAGCTGGTATTCTTTCTTAGTTAGCCCGGCGAAGCCGCGGTGCAGTGGGTGCACCGGCCCTCACCACCGCGGCCAGACCGGGTGGGTGAGGAGCCATGGACGTTCGCGATGTGGCCGCCGCGTACCGGCTGGAGGAAGTGCTGAGCGCCTCGCCGCTCTCCACCGTGCGCAGGGCTGTGGACCCGGGAAGTGGACAGTTCGTGGCGGTGAAGCTGCTCAAGCCTCTCGGGGCGGCGGTCAGCCAGCTGCAACGCGAGCGCTTCGCGACGGTCATGCGCCGTCTGGCCGAACTACAGCTCGCCGCCATGCCCGAAGTGCTCGACTTCGGCTTCACCGAGGACGATGGCGCCTTCCTGGTCACATCCTTCGTGGACGGTACGCCGCTTTGCGTACTGACCGACGCGTCAGTTGAGCGCGTGGTACCGATCCTTGCCGATCTGGCGCGCGCCCTGGAGGTGCTGGCCGACTCCGGGCTGGTGCACCACAACCTCTGCCCGGAGAACGTGCTGGTGGTGGAGTCACGCGGAGGGGAGGCGGTGCAACTGTTGGGCCTCGGCACCGTCGCCTATCTCGCCGCGGACGGCGGCGAGGCGCCGCTCGGCCGTTCCCCCGAAGCCGAACGTTTCGCCGCGGCCGAGCTGCTGGCGCCGCGAGGGCTGGCTCACTCCCTCGCCTGGAGAGCCGACCTTTACTCTTTCGCCCTGCTCGCCTGCGAGTTGCTGCACGCCGAGCTCTCGGGGCTCGGGTCGCCCTCGCCGCGTGTACGTTTTCCGGCGACCGAGCTGCGCCATGGCGCGGCGCTCCAGGAGCATCTGTCCGTCGCCCTGCGACGCGAGCCAGAAGCACGCACCACCACCTTCGCCGAGTTGCGGCGCCTGCTCCTCTCTCGACTCGCCCCCGACGCCTCGGGCGCCAGCTCGCAGCCGGCCGCAGCACAGGGAGAGGGCGTCGCCGTGGAGGAGACGGTGCGCCAGGAGACGCCCGCAGCCGGAGCGCACCCCCCCGGCCGCCCCCAGATCAAGGTCAAGGTGGGCAAGCGAGACGCCCCGGGGGACGTGGTCCTTGTGCCGAGCCCTCAACCCGTCGCCGCCGATGGAGCCGTCTTGCCGGCACCGCCTGCGGCCGCGTTCGATCCCAACAAGACGGACCCCGTGTTGGTCGTGCCCGACCTGCCGCTCGCCGCCGCCGTCGAAGTTACGAATGCCCCGGTGGATGTGGTGGAGATGCTCGGCCAGGACAGCGTGGTCAGCGACGCGGCCGTCCCGGAGGAGCCTGTCCCACCAGGCGCGGTCGAGCCGGCGCCCGATCGCGATGCACGGGCACGCGAAGAGCCGGGCACGCTTGATCAGGCGCCTTGGGCCACCGATTCCGGTAGCGCCGCGCCTCTACCCAACCCGCCACCCGTGGTTCCGCTCCCCGCCGCTCCATCGCGCCCGCGCGCCCGCTGGAAGGTCCCTGCCATGATCGCCGGCGGCCTTGCGGTCGTGGCGGGGGCCGGCGTTCTGGCCACGATTCTCCTCGATCCGGGCCCGGTTCCTCTCATCGCCGTTCCGACTCCGATCCCGCCCACCCCCGTCCCGATCCCGGCCGCCGCCATCGAACCCGACGGCGATCCGCAGCTCCTCGCGGCGCGCGACGCCATGGAGGAAGGCGATTTCGACTCCGCGCGCCGCATCATGGCCGAACTTTCCGCCGCGCGCCTGGCGGCGCTGAGCGCGAGCGACGCCGCGCTTGCCCGCAGCATCGCCGGCGAGCTGGAGGGAATGAGCCGGGAGAGAGCGGTCGAGGACCTCTCGCAGGGGTTGCGAAGCGGAAACATGCGGACGCTGCGCGCGGCCGTGGATAGGCTCGCCGGTCTGAGTGCGCGCGAGCAGGCTGCATTACCCGGGCTCAAGGAGCAGCTCGCCAAGGCCAACGACGCCTTGCGCGTATCCGCTCAGATCGTCAGGGCCCAGCGCAGCGGTGATGCCCTCGAACTACTCCAACGCAGCGTTGAGATGATTGCCATCCTGCCGGCCCACCGGCGGGCCTTCGAGCTGCGGGACGAGGCGGCGCGCGCCCTGGCGGCCGAGGCCGACGGGCACGCCCAGGCGCGCCGCTGGGATCGCGCCATCCAGCGGCTGGAACTGCTCGCCCGCGCCTGGCCCGAGGCGCCAGGAGTGGCAGAGCGGCTGGCCCGCGTGCGCCACGACAAGGGGTCGGAGGAGCAGGCCCGCCGGGTGCTCGCGCAGGCCGCGGCGGCGCTGGAGGGTGGCAATCCCGAGGCCGGTCTTGCGGCACTAGCATCGTTCGCCCCGCCGCCGTACCTCGCCAGCGCCTTCACCGAGGCGCGCGAGCAACTGCAGGCGCGTCTCGCCGACCTCGATGCGCAGCCCCCCTCGATCAGCATTCCTGCCAGCTTCGAGCCTCGGTTCAAGAAGAACGAGGTCCTCTCGGTACCGGTTCGCATCGTCGATGACTTCCGCGTCGTGAGCGCCAAGGCCTACGTCCGCGGCGAGGGACAGGCGCAGTACCGTGAGGTGCAGCTCAAACACCTCGGCGGTGAGCAGTATGTGTTCGAGCTTTCCCCCGCCGTGCACGGCAATGCCTCAGTCGAGCTTTACATCGTTGCCACCGATACCTTAGGTCACTCCTCGAGCCTGGGCACGGCGAGCAAACCGTACGAAGTGAAGCGCCGGAGACTCTTCGGGCGGTAGCTCAACACTTCCGGCGACGCAGCGTCGTGCCATCCCTGCTCCGGCCGGATCGATCCTGATAGGCTGCTCCCTAACACCGCGCTCGAGTGGTCCTCGAGCTCCCGGCGAGGAGGTCTTGCATGCTCCGGTTCATCTCAGTCATGGTTCTTCTGGCGCTTTCGGGGCCGCTCCCAACCCGGGCGACCACCCCGCTGGCCTGGACCGTGGACGACCTTCTCCTCGACGAGCGCGCCGCCGGCTGGACCCTCTCCCCCGACGGCCGCCTCGCCGCGTGGACCAAGAGTCTGGTCGAAAAGAACAACGGCGAGGAGATACGCGTCTCTCAACTCTGGCTTACCCGCCTCACCGACAACAGCTCCCTGCCGCTGACCCGCGGAATCGACTCGGTCTCGTCCCCGGTCTTCTCGCCCGACGGCGGCACGATTGCCTTCATCTTCCGGCGGCCGAGGCCCGGCGTGAAGGACCAGGAGGCAGCCAAGGGGCAGGTGTGGGCCATCCGTACAGCCGGAGGAGAGCCTTTCCCGGTCACCCGCCTGGAGCGCCCGGTGCGCGCCTTCGGCTGGATCGACAACCAGACCTTGGTGGTGGCCGCGCAGGAGGCCCCCGCCTGGCGGGAACGTGACCTCGAGGAGCGCAAGGACACCACCTTGGTCGTGGAGGACGCGGAGCACGAGCCGCCGGTGCGGCTATTCCGCGTCGCCGTGGAAGGGGGCGACGCCCGGCCGTTGACCGCCAACCGCGACTGGATCGATGCCCTGGCCGTGGCGCCGGACGGGCGTCGGGCGGTGGTGCGCGCGCAGCAAAGCCTCTCGTACGAGTTCGACGAGCGGATCCCCCCGCACACCTTCCTCGTGGACCTTTCGACTGGCGAGTCAACGCGCCTTCTCATGGGGACCAGGTTGGTCCCTGAGGACACGGCGTGGGCCCCCGACGGTCGCGGTTTCTACTTCGTCAACCGCTTCAGCAGCCACCCGCTGTACCGCAGCGCTTCGGTTCGCCAGCTGTGGTACCACGACCTGAGCAGTGGACGCTCCGAGCGGGTGGACGAGTCGTGGGAGCGAGGGCTCGGGGGAGGCATCGCACCGGTGAGCGGGGGGGTTGTGGCGCTTCTCGCCGACGGAGTCCGCCACCGCCCAGCCCTCTTTCGCCGCGGCGGCTCCGGCTGGGACAGGCGCGATCTCGGCGGCGAGCACGTCGGAGGAATGGTTTCGCTGGTTGCTTCACGAGACGGCCGCACGATCATCTACGAGTACTCCACCGCGACCGTGCCGGCGCAGTGGTTCGCCGCTTCTCTCGAGGGCTCCCGGTGCGACATCCCGCGTGCCCTCACCGCCCTCAACCCGAGCTACGCCGGCAAACCCACCGGGAGGGTGGATGTTTTCCGCTACCTCGGGGCGCAGAACGATGAGGTGGAAGCGATCCTTCACTACCCGTTGCCGTACGACCCGGGGACAAAGTATCCCTTGATCTTGGATATTCACGGCGGCCCGGCCGCGACCGATTTCGACCACTGGTCCCAGTCGTGGGCCTCACCCCTGCTGCTGTGGCGGCAGCGTGGGGCGTTCGTGCTGCAGGTGAACTACCACGGTTCCGCAGGGTATGGTCTGGATTGGGTCGAGTCCATCGGCCAGGGGAGGTATTACGAACTGGAGGTCCCCGACCTCGAGCGGGGTGTGGACACCCTCATTGCCGCCGGCCTCGTCGACCCCGCGCGCCTCGCCACCTGCGGCTGGTCGAACGGCGGTATCCTCTCGGCCGAACTGATCACCCGCACCAGCCGATTCCGCGCAGCTTCCATTGGCGCCGCCGACGTGGAGTGGTTCTCCGACTGGGCCAACGTTGACTTCGGCGCGGCGTTCAACAACTACTACTTCGGCGGGCCGCCCTGGGAGATCCCCCAGGTCTACTTGCAGAAGTCGCCGTTCTTCCGCCTGGCGCAGGTCACCACCCCCACCATCGTCTTCACCGGCACCGAGGATCGCAGCGTGCCGCCGCAGCAGTCGTGGTCTCTGTTCCGGGCGCTGCAACAGCTTGGCAGGACCGACGTTCGCCTCGTACTTTTCCCCGGGGAGCCGCACGGGTTGCGCCAGATCCCTCACCAGAGGCGCAAAGTCGAAGAGGAACTGGCGTGGCTGGACCGCCACCTCTTTCAGGCCGGCCGACCTGCCAACCCAGCACTCAAGCGGGGATCACTGCTGGAGGGGCTGCTGCAGAAGGCCTCCGTGGCGCACGACGGGGAGCGCCTCGGCACGGGTGTGGACGGGGTGCTGTTACCCGAAACGGTGGCTTTTCGCGGTCTCGAAGTGTCTCGTTTCGAGGTGACGCGCGCCCAGTTCGCCGCCTTCCAGCCCACCCCGGCCGTACCGCCGGGCAAGGACAACCTGCCGGCCATCGTCACGCTGGAGCAAGCGCAGGCCTACGCCGCCTGGCTGGCGGAGCGAACCGGGAGGCCCTTCCGCCTGCCCACCGAGACCGAGGCGGAATCAATGGCTTGTGGGCACTCGGGCAACACCCTGGATCGCTGGGCCGGCTACGAGATCAACCTCGATGACGCGGCACGCCTCGCGCAACCTCTGGCGAAGCTGGGAGTCGAGGCGCTGTTGCTGCCGGTGGGGAGCCTGCCGGGCAGTGGTGATGACCCCGTCTTCGACCTCGACGGCAACGCCGCGGAGTGGGCGCTGCGCGCCGGCGGTGGCGGCGCGCCCCTGGGGCCCAGCGCCGACCGGCCTGCCTCGCCGGCGCCACCGTCGGCAGCCCCGTCCGTCCTTACCGGGATCCGCCTGGTCGTGGGACCGCCTCCCTCTGTTACCATCCGCTCTTCGGAGAGCCGGCCATGACCACCCAGCCCGTGTCGCCCACCAGCGAGCCGCCGCGCGGCTACCGCTGGTTGGTGCTCGTCGTCATTTCCCTGGCCTCGTTTGGCAACTACTACGTGTACGACTCGATCGCGCCCATCGCCGACCTGCTCAAGTCTGCTCTCGCCTTTTCCGACGAGAACATCGGCTCCCTGTACACGGCCTACAGCATCGCGGCGGTCATCGTGCTGCTGCTTGGTGGCATCTTCGTGGACCGTTTCGGCACGGTGCGGTCCGCCATCGTCTTTGGCTCGATCTGCGTTGTCGCGGCGGTGCTCAACGCCGCCACGGACCGCTTCCACGTCATGCTGGCGGCGCGCTTCCTGCTCGGGTTGGGGTCGGAGCCGCTTATCGTCGCCATCACCACCGCCCTGGCCAAGTGGTTCAAGGGAAGGGAGCTTTCGTTTGCGTTCGGAATCAACCTGACGGTCGCCCGCCTGGGTTCGGTGTCTGCGGACTGGTCGCCGACCTGGGCTGGGTTTGCCTATCAGGAATGGCAGGGCCCGCTGGTTATCGCCGCGGTGATCGCCATACTGTGCATCGTCTCGCCCCTCGTCTACGGGGTCCTCGAAGCCCGCGCCCGGCGGCGCTGGGGACTCGGCAGAGCGGGTGCCAGCGACCGGCTGGTGCTCGCCGAGGTGTTTCGATTCAACCTCTCCTTCTGGCTGGTAGTAGGCCTGTGCGTGACGTTCTACTCCGCCATCTTCCCCTTCCGCTCGTTTGCCATCAAGTTCTTCATCGAGGCGTTCGAGCTGTCCCGGGAAGCGGCCGGCCGCTACAACAGCGTGCTGCCGCTCTCCGCCATGGTTGCGACGCCGCTGTTCGGCCTGATGGTGGACAAGATGGGCCGGCGCTCGTTGTTCATGATGGCCGGGGCGCTGCTGCTCATGCCCGTTTACCTCATCATGGCGTACCAGTCGCTGCCGCTGGGCGTGCCGGTGGCCATGATGGGCGTGGCGTTCTCGCTCATTCCGGCCGTGATGTGGCCGGCGGTGGCGTACGTGGTGGAGGAGAGGCGGCTGGGAACGGCGTACGCGGTGATGACGCTGGTGCAGCAGGTGGGGGTGGCGGGGATGAACTGGATGATCGGGCGCACCAACGATGCCTTCGCTGCCAGTGCCGCCAACCCCGCCGGCTACGCGCCCGGCATGTGGATCTTCTCGGTCTTCGGATTCCTGGCGCTTCTCTTTGCCGTGCTGCTGCGACGCCGCGAAGCGGGCCCGGCCGGCCACGGCCTGGAGACGATCACCGCGTCGGCACGCGGCAATTGAGCGGGGCCCGCGCCCGCCGGGTCGCTACGCTTCGACGGGAAGATCCTTGTCGAGCGCGTACTCTTCCCATTCGTCCTCGTAGTACAGCGCGCGCAGATCGCGCATGCGATCGAGAAACAGCACCCCGTCCAGGTGATCGAATTCGTGTTGAATGACGCGGGCGTGGAATCCCTCGGCGACGAAGCTCAGCGAGGCTCCTTCGACATCGAAGGCGGCCACATGCAGACTGGGGTGGCGCGGCACCAGGCCGCGCAGGCCCGGTATCGACAGGCACCCCTCCCAGCCGAGCTCGCTCGCCTCCCCCGCCATGGTCAGCACGGGATTGACAAGCACTGTCGGCGGGACTGCCGGTTGGTTCTTCTCGGCTGGCACCTGGTAGGCGAAGACGCGCAACGGTGCGGCAATCTGCGGCGCTGCCAGACCCGCTCCACTCTCATCGAACATGGTGCGCACCAGGTCGCGTCCCAGATCGCGCAGCGCCCGGGTGCCGAAACGGCTAGCCGCCACCTCCTCGGCACGCTGCCGCAGCACGGGATGTCCCATGCGGATCACTTCGCGCCGCCGGCCGTCGTGCGCTGCGAAGATCGCCACGCTAGTCCACCGAGAACGAATGCCCGCAGCCGCAGGACCGTGACGCGTTGGGGTTGTCCACGACAAACCCCGAGCCGCGCATGTCCTCGACGAAATCCACTCTGGCGCCCGAGAGGTACGGTAGCGACATTGGATCAACCAGCACCTTGACCCCGCCAGCCTCGACGACAGTATCGCCGTCCTGGTGGTCATCGAACGCGAACCCGTACTGGAAGCCGGAACACCCTCCGCCCTGTACGAAGATTCGCAACTCCTTGCCCTCGGCCTCGGGCATGGTGCCAGCGTAATAACGCACCTTCTCAACCGCCCGCTCGCTGATCTCAAGCATTCTGACGCGCCTCCCCTGCGGGCCGCACAAGCCCCAGCGACCCAACGCCCCGCAGCACCTCGAAATTCCCCGCTCATGCCTCCCGTTCGGCCAGCCAGCGCTCCGCCTCGATCGCCGCCATGCAGCCGCTTCCCGCGGCCGTGACGGCCTGGCGGAAGACGTGGTCCTGAACGTCGCCGCAGGCATACACCCCCTCCCTGGAGGTGCGGGTGGAGTCGGCGGCGGTGCGCAGGTAGCCGTTCTCGTCCATGTCCAGCTGACCCTTGAAGAGGTCGGAGTTGGGCCGGTGGCCGATGGCCAGGAAGAGCCCCTGGGTGGCAAAGGTGGAACGCTCGCCGGTGCGGGTGTCCTGGAGCACCACAGCGTGCACCCCCTGCTCGCGCGAGCCCAACACGTCCACCACCACGGCGTTGAAGCGGAAGGCAATCTTGTCGTTGCGCCCCGCCCGCTCCTGCATGATCTTGGAGGCACGCAGTTCGTCCCGGCGGTGCACCACGGTGACCTTGGTGGCGAACCGGGTCAAGAACGTAGCCTCTTCCATCGCAGTATCGCCGCCTCCCACCACTACGATCTCCCTGCCTTTGAAGAAGAAGCCATCGCAGGTGGCGCACGCCGACACGCCATACCCCATGAGTTGCTGTTCCGCCGGGAGTCCCAGCAGTTTGGCCGAGGCACCGGTGGCGATGATCAAGGCGTCGCAACTGAAGGTGTCTCCCCCGTCGGTGGCCACGGTGAACGGCCAGTCGACGAGAGATATCTCGGTGGCCTGGGCAAACACCGTCGCCGCCCCGAAGCGTTCCGCCTGCTGGCGCATGCGGGTCATCAGCTCCGGTCCCTGAATGCCTTCCGGGAACCCGGGGAAATTCTCCACCTCGGTGGTGATGGTGAGCTGGCCGCCCGGCTGCATGCCGTCGACGACCACGGGCGCCAGCCCCGCCCGGGCGGTGTACAGCGCCGCCGTCAGCCCGGCCGGGCCGGAGCCAAGAATGAGCACCCGGGTGTGTCTGTCTGCCATGCTGATGCACTCCCCTTCCTGCCCCGGTGCGGGCGTCCGGGGCACCCGATTCTAGCAACCGTCCGGCAAGGGCACGGCGTGGCCGCGGCGGCGGCGGAAGAGCATGGTGGCGCCCACCCCGGCGGCACGGGCCGAGGCCACCAGCCCGTCAAAGCCCCACCCGACCTCCAGCGGGGCGTGGGCGTCCAAGGACAGCACAAACGGCACACCGGCCACCGCCAGCGCGGCGAGCAGTTCGGGGGAGGGATAGTCCTCGCCGACCACCTTTCGCCGCCCTGCTGAAGAGAGCTCCACGGCGCACCCAGAGGACGCAACCGCCTCCACGACCTCCTCCTGCCGGCCGGCAAACGGGCGACTCGAACGAAAACCGAACTTCTTGGGCAGGTCGAGATGCGAGAGCACGTCGAAAAGCCCGCTGGGCGCGGCCCTGACGACCGCCGTCGCGTACTCGTCCCAGATGCGGTCCACTTCCGCCTGTCCCCGGCGGTAGCGGGGAAGCGACGAGGGCGCATCCACCCACCACCCGTCAAGCCAGTGCACAGAGCCCAACACCACATCGAAAGGGTAGCGTTGCAGCAGGGCCGCGAGCGTTTCCTCATGCCCGCTCACAAAGTCGGCCTCCAGACCCAGGAGCACTTCGACGCGATCGCGATAGCGCTCCTTGAGGGCGAGTACGGCCTCGACGTAGCGCGGCAACTCGCCGGACGCCATGGCCAACGCCGGATCGTGCTGCGCCTCCGGCAACCAGTAGAACGGCACGTGGTCGGTGACGGCAATGGCGGCCCACCTTGCGCCACGGCGCGTTCGATGTACTCCGCGTCGCGCCCGCCGGCGTGACCGCAACGGGCGGAGTGCGTGTGGGTGTCGCAGAGGGTGGTCATGCGTCCCCGGGCGGCGAGTGTCGGGGCGAGGCGTTGCACATTTCGGTGAGGATCGCCTCGGCGGCGCGCGCCGGGTCGCTGGCGGCAGTGATCGGCCGGCCCACCACCAGGTAGGTGGCGCCGGCTCCGATGGCCGCCGCCGGGGTGACGACGCGCTTTTGATCAGCGGCCTCGCCGCCGGCCGGGCGGATGCCGGGGGTGAGCAGGATGAACTCCTCGCCCAACCGGGCGCGCAGCGCTGCCGCTTCCCGAGCGGAGCACACCACCCCATCGCACCCCGCCTCCTGGCTCATGCGCGCCCATCGCATGACCACCTCCCCTGCGCTCCCGTTCACCCCTAGAAGCGACAGCGTCGCGTCGTCCAGGCTGGTCAGCACGGTGACCGCCAGGATCTCGGGCCGCCGCCCCCCGGCGGGGGCCCCGGCATGCGCCCCTGCCACCGCCGCGCGCAGCATACTCGGACCGCCGGCCGCATGGACGTTGAAGATGCTCACCCCCAACCGGGCGCAACTCGCCGCCGCACGCTCCACAGTGTTGGGAATGTCGTGCAGTTTCAGGTCGAGAAACACCCGCGCCCCGCTGTCGATGAGCTCCATCACGAACTCCGGGCCGAACGCGGTGAACGCCTCCAATCCCACCTTCATCATGCCGGCGACATCACGCAGCTGGCGCGCCAGGTCCACCGCCCGCTCGCGGTCGGCGGTATCCAGCGCGACGACCAGCCGTTGCACCGCCTCGGCGCGGGTCATGGCCATTGCAAACCCCCCACCAGCGAGCGCACCTCTCTCACTCCCTGCGACGAGCAGAAAGCCTCAATCTCCGAAAGGATGCGCAGCGGCGCGGAGGGATGTCGAAAAATCGCCGTACCCACCTGCACCGCCGAGGCGCCTGCGAGGAGGAATTCGATCGCGTCGCGCCCGCTCTCGATTCCCCCGATTCCCACCACCGGCACCGCCGGGAGCGAGCGATGGACCTCCCACACCATGCGCAAGGCCACCGGCTTGATCGCCGGCCCGGACAACCCACCGTATCCTGTTGCCAGTACAGGCTTTCGCCGGATCGGGTCGATGGCAATGGCGCGCAAGGTGTTGATGAGGGTGAGCGCGTCCGCCCCGCCGTCGACCGCGGCCTGCGCGGTGGCAATCAGGTGGGGGGCGTTGGGTGAAAGCTTGACCCACAACGGGCGCCGCGTAGCGCCGCGGCACAACGCGGTGAGCGCCGCCAGCTGCTTGGGGTCATGGCCAAACTCCATGCCTCCGTGGTCAACGTTGGGGCAGGAGACGTTCAGCTCGTAGCCGGCGATGCTGTCCACCAGCTCGCAGCGCTCGATCACTTCGCGATAGGCGTGCGGGCGCTCGCCAAACACATTGACGATCACCGTGGCGCCCCGGCGCGCCAGCTCCGGCGCGGCCTCCCGGCAGAAGGCCTCGACGCCGATGTTCTGCAGCCCGATGGCGTTGATCATCCCGGCCGCGGTCTCGACGATGCGCGGCGTCGGGTTACCGGCCCGGGGCGCCGGGGAAAGCCCCTTGGAGACCACCGCGCCGAGCCGTTCCGGGGGACACAGGTCGCAAAGGTCCAGGCCGTAGCCGAAGGTTCCCGACGCCGCCAGAATGGGGTTGGCCAGGCGAAGAGCGCCGACGGAGGTTAGAAACTCCACCATCACGACCGCCAGCGCGCCGCCAGGCGTGAGGCTTCGAACACCGGTCCCTCCTTGCACGACGTCACGCGCCGCCCATCGGCCAGTTCCACGACGCACCCGAGGCACACGCCGACGCCGCACGCCATGGGCTCCTCGAGGGAGAGTTCCGCCACGGCACCTGCTTCGGACGCCCACCGCGCGACCGCCTGCAGCATGGGATCGGGACCGCAGGCCAGCACCCGCTGGTAGACCCGTCCTTGCCTGCTGCGGCGGCGCAGAGCGTCGGTGACAAAGCCGGTCTCGCCACCCGTGCCGTCGTCCGTGGTGAGGATGAGCTCACCACCCACGGTGTCAATCACTGCCTGGCAGCGCCTGGTCTCCAGCAGCTCCGCCGCGGTGACGGCTCCCAGATAGAGATCGAAGCGGACGGCACGTTCCGCCAGCCTCTCGGCAGCGAAGAGCACCGGCGGCAGCCCGATTCCTCCCGCCACCAGGGCGGGTCGCACGGTTGCCGCGGCGTCGAGGTCGAAGCCGCGCCCGAGCGGCAGCAGCAACTCCAACGTCGCCCCCAGCGGCGCTCGGCGGAGCCATGCGGTACCTCGCCCAACCTCCTTGACGAGCAGTTCGACCGTGGTCCCGGTCGCGCCTGCGTGCACACCGGCAATCGAGAACGGACGGCGGAGCAGAGGATCCAACCCGTTCCCGCAGGCCAGCATGCCGAACTGGCCGGGCTCGGCGCCGACTCCCTCCGGGGACGCGAGCAGCAGCGAAAAGCAGGTCGGGGAGAGGTCGCGGCGCTCGACGAGACGAACAGGTAGGTCGCGGCGCGCTATCATGCCCCTGAATTATGCGGCACGCACGCCGGCTTGGCCACTGTATCGCCGCCGGACTCCTGGCGGGTGCAGCCCTCCTTCCGCTGCAACTGCTGCTGTGGCCCGAACTGGACGCGGCGGCTTGGCGGATCGTCCTGTTCAGCCTGGCGTGGTTTTCCTGGTCAGCCCTCTGGCTCGGTCTCGCCTTCTTCCTTATCCTCGAGCTGGTGGCCCTGGCTGCCCCTTTTCTCGCCGCGCAGCGGGGCATCTCCCCCGGCCTGTGGTGCTGGCTTCTGGTGTGCGCCGGCCTGCTGGTCACCGGCGTCGCCTGGTTGAACTACAAGAACACCAAGGATCTGCTTTTCGTCTCCCGACGCGAGGCGCTCGAGCAGTCGGTGGCGGCGGCAGCGTTGTTCACGGTTGTGGTTCTCGCTCTCGCCGCCGCCCGCCGACCCCGTCGACCCACCTTGTTGGCCACGCTGGCGGGTTGCGGCGTCCTACTCATCTGGTTGTGGGGGCTGTGGTTGGTTTGCCCGGTCGATCGTCCCGGGGGAGGCGCCACCGCCGCCACGGCCCACCCCGCGCAGCCCGGCCCGATTCTCGTGGTCGTCTGGGAGGGAGCCGATCTGGGCGTCCTACTGCCCGCCATGGAACGGGGCGACATGCCGTTCCTTCGACAACTCTGGGGCGAGGGAAGCTGGGGCCAGCTCCGGACCGTACGGCCCTACGCGCGGGCCGCTGCCCTGACCACCCTGGTCACCGGCTGTCTGCCCTCCGAACACGGCACCGCCGGACGACGGGTGTTCCGCCTCGACTGGCTGCAATCCGAGCCTTTCACCCTCCTTCTCGAAGGCCCCTGGCCGACCCCCCATCAACTTCCATGGCGATTGTGGGAGCGCGCCGCAGCGCCGCCGCCCCGACGCGCCACGCTCTGGCAAATCCTGGAGGGCGCAGGCGCGCGCGTTGGTCTGGCGGGGTGGTACGCGCCGGCGCGCGCCACCTGGGTCGTTCCCCGTCTGCTCGCCGCCGAGGCGGCGCCCTACGAGTCGCTCGACGGCTCCATCAGGGCAGCGCTCCAGCCGGCGCTTGCGCAGTTCTCTGCGTTCGCGGCGCCGACCCGCGAAGCCTTCGTGGTGGCAGCCGAAGAGTCCCGACGGGCCGTGACCCGTCTGCATGATGCTCCGGTCGATGCGCTGATCCTGGTGAGCGATCTCCCGGGTCGGTTGCGACCGTTGTGGACCGCTTCCTCCGCCGACCCTGCCGGAGCGGAGGTGCTGCGTCAAGCCTTTCGCCTTCTCGACGAGCAGCTGTCCTCCCTGTGGCGGCGCATGGGCGGCGAGCGGGCGACGCTGGTGGTCGCCTCACCGTACGGCATGTCGGCGCCCGGCTCATGGACTCGCTTGCGGCACGCGCTACGGGGCAGCCGGCACTGGCAGGTCACGCCCTCCGCCCGGGCGGACGGCTTCGTGTTCTTCGCGGGGCCCCAGGTCAAGAAAGGGACGCGCGCGAGCGGAGCGCGCGTCGCGGACGTCACTCCATCCCTCCTCTACATGGTTGATCTGCCGGTGGCCCAGGATATGAGCGGCAGGGTTCTACTCGACGCGGTGCCGGAGGACCTCGCCGCCACCCGGCCACTTCGCCTCATCCCCTCGTACCCGAATCCTGAGCGCGCCCGCTGAGCGCGGCGGTTGCGTCGCGACCCCTGCGGGGAACAAGAGTTCCTGCACGGACTCCGATCTGGTGGCAGCGCCCCTGAAGTTCTCTCAAACCCTGAGAAGCTCGCCGGCGATCGTGCCCTCGGCGACCCACTCGGCGGGACCGACGACACGCACCGGGCACAGAGGAGGTGTGCCCTCCATTTCCACCACCAGCTCGCGCCCCGACGCCGTGGCGACGCGAACCGGGGGCGACGCCCACCCTTCCGCCGCCGCCACCAGCGCCACGGCCACCACGCCCGAGCCCGAGGCGAGGGTCTCCCCCTCCACGCCGCGCTCGAAGAAGCGAGCCTCAACCGACCCGCCGGCTGCCGGCTTGGCGAAGTTCACGTTGGCCCCGCCGGCGGGAAGCTGAGGGTGGAGGCGAAGAAGCGGGGCCAGCGGTTCAAGGGGGTGGAGCCAGAAGTCGGGCCAGCCAACGCGCAGGACCAGATGAGGCACCCCCAGCATGAGATAACGCCCGGGGATCGCCGAGCCATGGACCGGGAAGACCTGTTCCGGCCAGACCTCGGCGGGAGGGGGAAGCCGCAACGTCACCGAACTGCCCTCCACCACCGCGGGCACCGCAGCGAAGCCTGTTTCCAGCACCATCTCTCGCCAGCCCCAGCGCTCAGACGCAAAGCGCGCAGCGCAACGGGTGCCGTTGCCGCAGAAGGCCGCCGGGGAACCGTCGGAGTTCCAGTACGCCACCCGGGCCCGGCGCTCACCAGCGGGCAGCAACAGCAGCACGCCGTCCGCACCCAGTCCCAAGCGGCGGTGACAGAGCGCAGCCACCAGCGGTGCCAGCTGTTCTTCCGTCGTTCCGTCGCTGCCGTCGAAGAGAATGAAGTCGTTGCCGGCCCCGTGCAGTTTCGCGAAGTTCATGGTCCCGTCCGCACCACGCAAGTGACGGGCAGCGAATCATTTCCCGCTGCATCCACCGCCGTCACCCGGTATTCCAGCTCGCCCCTGGGCGGGCTGGTATCATCGAAAGACCGGCGCTGACTCTCCTCGCCGGCAAGCTGCCACTCCTCTCCCACCCTCCGCCGCTGGATCCGGTACACGACCCCGGCCTCGGGCGACCCCTCCCACGACATGCGAATCCGCGTCGCCTCCGGCAGGCACACCAGCGCCGCCGGCGGCGGCGGCGCATAGACGTCCGGGTACGCCAGTTCCGCGATTCGGCTGTACGGTCCCCGCACGCCGGCGATGGCGGCTCGCACGCGGTACCGCCAGGTGCTCCCCTGCCGGGCATCCCGGTCGAGAACCTCCGCTGTCTTCAGCTCCCCCGCGCCCACCGCCTGCCACCCTCCCCCGGCGGCATCCTGTCGCTCCAACAGGTAGCCGGCCCCGGCCACCTCGCTCCAGGTCACCGTGACGCCCTCCCGCCCCGCTGCCGCCTCCAGTCGCTCCACCGCCGCAGGGACCGGCTTGGCTTGCCAACTCACCATATTGGAGAGGGCCGACACCGTGCCATCCCCTCGACGCGACCGAACCGCGTACCACGACGTACTTGCCGTGGCCCCTTCCTCCGGGAGCTGCAGCGGGTCCTCAAGGCGCAGTTTCGACCCGGCGGTCGCCGCCGCCAGACCGCTGCCCTCCAGCCGAGCGATGGCTCGGCCACGAGCCAGCATCAGTTGCCGCTGCAACTCCGGCGCCGCGGGCAGCTCCTGGCCCGGCGCGAGATCGAGCCGAAACACCTCCACCCGCTGCAGGTCGAGCAGTGCTCTTCCGGCCCTGGTCAGCGCCGGGTACGACCAGATCAGCACGGCGCTGGTGCCGTCTTGATGGACGGCCAGGTCCTGGGTCGTCTCCGGCACGTCAGTGATCGGCGGGAGGGGCGGGAGCTTGCGCCCACACCCCGAGATGCCAAGCATCGCCGCGACCAGCAAGGTCACCACTCTCATCGGCGCGAACTCTACTACAGGATGTAGCGAGCCATGTCCTCCCTCTCCAGCAGTGGCGCCAGCGCCCGCCGCACGTGCTCGGCGTCGATCACCACCTGCTGGCGGGAGCGCTCGGCGGCGGTGAACGACACCTCCTCCACGACCCGCTCCAGCACCGTGACCAGCCGGCGGGCACCGATATTCTGGGTGCTGCGGTTCAACTCCGCAGCGATCCGCGCCATCTCCTCGGCGGCATCCGGCGCGAACACCAGTTCCACCTGTTCGGCGCGCAGCAGCGCCTGGTGCTGCTTGAGGAGCGAGTGCTCCGGCTCGAGCAGGATGCGCAGAAGATCGGCCTCGCTGAGCGGATCAAGCTGCACCCGCAGGGGAAACCGGCCCTGCAGTTCCGGGATGAGGTCGGACGGCTTGGCGACGTGAAACGCCCCGGCGGCAAGGAAGAGTACGTGGTCGGTGTTCACGGTGCCGTGGCGGGTGGTCACGGTGGTGCCCTCGACGAGCGGCAGCAGATCCCGCTGCACCCCTTCCCGGGACACGTCAGGCCCAGAGCCTGTGCGGGCCCCGGCAGCGATCTTGTCGATCTCGTCAAGGAACACGATGCCGCTTTCCTGCGCCCGCTCCACAGCCTCGCGCTCGACCTCGCCGCGATCAAGAAGCCGCTCCATCTCCTCGGCTTCCAGGGCCTGCCTGGCCTGCGCCACCGTCATGGTGCGGCGGGTGCGCTTGGAGAACACGCCCCCGAGGGCGTCGCGCAGGTTCATCTCCAGCGTTTCCATTCCTTGCCCGCCGAAGATGTTGAGGGACGGCGTGCGGGTCTCGCTCACCTCGAGTTCCACCTCCCGCTCCTCCAGCTGGCCGTCGCGCAGCAGCCGCTTGAGGGAGCGCCGGGAGGCCTCCCGGTCGGAGTCCTGGGCGCGAGGCAGCAGCAGATCCAGCAACCGTTCCTCGGCAGCCCGCTGGGCGGCCACCCGCACGCCTTCGCTGCGCTCCAGGCGCACCATGGCAATAGCTGCGTCCAGCAGATCGCGGACGATCGACTCCACGTCGCGGCCGACGTACCCCACCTCGGTGAACTTGGACGCCTCGACCTTGACGAACGGCGCGCGCGCCAGTCGCGCCAGGCGACGGGCGATCTCGGTCTTGCCAACCCCGGTCGGACCGATGAGGATGATGTTGGCGGGCATGACTTCGCGCCTCTCCTGCTCCGGCAGCTGCTGCCTTCGCCAGCGGTTGCGAAGGGCCAGGGCCACCACGCGTTTGGCCTGGGCTTGACCGACGATGAAGCGGTCCAGCTCGGCGACGATCTCGGCTGGCGTCAGGGGCGGAGCGCTCACGGGATCACCTCCACGGATACCTCGCGGTTCGTGTACAGATCGATATCGGCGGCAATGCGCAACGCCTCACCGGCGATGTCGGGGGCGGCGAGCGAGGTGTGCGCGAGGAGCGCCCGCGCCGCCGCCAGCGCCAGGGGGCCGCCCGAGCCGATGGCCAGCGCGCCGTCGTCGGGAGCCAGTACCTCGCCCGAGCCGGACAGGAGCAGCAGCTTCTCCCGGTCGGCGACGATCATCATCGCCTCCAGGTGCCGCAAGGCTCGATCCGTGCGCCACTCCTTGGCCAGCTCCACCGCGGCCCGTTCCAGGTTGCCCGGCCATTCCTCGAGCTTTGCCTCAAAACGCGTGAACAGCGCCAGGGCGTCCGCCACCGACCCCGCGAATCCTGCCACCACGCTGCCGCCGCCCAGGCGCCGCAGCTTGCTGGCGCGATGCTTGATCACCGCCGTCCCGAAGGTGACCTGCCCGTCGCACGCCACCGCCGTGATTGCATCGCGGCGCACCGCGCAGATCGTCGTGTGATGCCACTTCTGAACCATGAGTCCCTCCCGGGGGAAGGCCGCTTGCACCACCGCGGGACCGGGTGCGGCGGGCGCGCGCCTCCGACTGGCTCCTGGCGTATGCTAGCTCGCCATGCCGGCCGGAGAGCTCGCCGCCCTCGCCACCGCCTCGTGCTGGGCCGTCACCAGCCTGGTGTTTGCCGAGGCGGCCAGGCGAATCGGCGCCCTGCGCGTCAACCTGCTGCGCCTGCCGGTAGCGCTGGCGCTGCTGTCGCTTGCCCTGCTCACCGTGGATCGCCCGCTGGCGCCGGTGACGGGGCTGCGCCTGGTCTTTCTCGCCGGTTCGGCGGCGGTCGGCCTGCTGCTCGGCGATCTCGCCTTCTTTGCCGCCCTGCGCCGGCTCGGGGCGCGGCTCACCTCGCTGCTCATGTCGTTGGCCCCGGTCTTCGCCGCCCTCGCCGGCCTGGCGCTTCTGGACGAGATGCTCGGCGCGCGGGCCGTGCTGGGCATCGCGGTGACTCTCGCCGGCGTGGCCTGGGTGGCGGCCGAGCGCGGCGCTGCTGGAGAGAGGGTGGAGCACCGCCTGGGCGGGATCGCACTCGCTGTGGTCGCAGCGGCGTGCCAGGGTGTCGGGCTGGTGCTGGCCAAGTTGGGAATGGGCGGCGAGGTGGCGCCGCTGGCTGCCACCTGGATACGCATCGGCGTGGCCACAGTGCTGATCTGGCTCCTCACTGCCGCCAGCGGAAGCCTGCGAGGGAGGGACATGGTCGTGGCCGCCCGGCAGGCCTGGCGCCAGGTGGTCACCGGCGCATTCTTCGGCCCCTTCCTCGGGGTCTGGTTGTCGCTGGCCGCCGCGGCGCTCACCGACGTGGGGGTGGCGGCGACCCTGATGGCCACATCGCCGGTGCTGGTCATTCCCCTGGTCATGGCGCTGGAAGCGTACCGTCCAACGATGCGTGCGATCGTGGGTACCCTGGTGGCGGTAGCCGGCGTGGCGCTGCTCTTCTCCCGCGGGTAAGCCTCAGGCAGGCCGTGCGTGCATGGCGGTCTTCGCCGCCACGTGTTCACGCCTTGGGATGTGACTTGCGATACGTCTCCATGAGATGCGCCAGGTCCAGGTGGGTGTACTTCTGCGTGGTCGCCAGCGAGGCGTGGCCCAGGAGTTCCTGAATGGCACGCAGATCCATGCCCGCCTCCAACAGGTGAGTGGCGAACGCGTGGCGCAGCGTATGGGGGTGGACGCGGCGCAATGTCGCCGCACGCCGTACCGCCTGATCGAGGATGCGCCGGAGCGAGCGGTCCGACAGCCGCCTGCCGCGCTGATTGACGAACAACGGCTCGCCAGCGTCGAGGTCACGCGCCTTTCCTCGCCAGCTTGCGCGCTCCGGCAGGTACGCCGCCAGCGCCGCGGCGGCGGGCCGGCCGAACGGCACCACGCGCTCCTTGCCCCCCTTTCCCCTGACTCGCACCAGCCGGCGAGTGAGGTCGACGTCGTCCAGATTCAGGCCCACCAGCTCCGCGGCGCGCAATCCCGCGCCGTAGAGCAGCTCCAACGCGGCGCGATCGCGCCTTCCAGCGGCCGTATCGGGCAGCGCTTCCAACAGGCTCGCTGTCTCGGGTGCGGTGAGCACATCGGGTAGGGTGCTGGCGGCTTTCGGGCCGGCAAGCGTGCGCGCCGGGTTGCTCGACACCAGGTTCTCGCGCTGTAGGAAGCGAAAGTAGGTACGAACTGCGGCCAGCGCACGCTGTACCGAAGTGCGCGCCAGGCGCCGGGAGTGGAGGTGGGCGACGAAAGCGCGCAGCGCCGCCTGGGCTGTCTCCGCGGGGCGCGTGGCGTCCAGTTCGGCGGAGCAGAACCTCGTAAACGCGGCCACCTCCCGCTCGTAGGCGCGAAGAGTGTGGGGCGAAACCCGCCGCTCATCCCGCAGGTAGGCGCTGAACTCCACCAGTTGCCAGCTCATCATCGAAGAGTGTAGCGCCGGGAGGACCTCGCCGTCCGGCCGGCCGTCAACGCATCTGGCGCGAAGCTCCTCACGAGCTGGCGGTCTTTGAGCCCTCCGTTACGAAAGTCAATGCGACAGACGCCCGCCAGTCGCGGATGGCGGCCAGGGCCACCTCGGAGGCGGCCCGGCGGCGGTTCCCCCGGTCTTGCGGCAACGGCACGGGCGGCTCGACCATCAACCCCCACGCCGCGTTGGCCGGCTGGAAGCGCTCCGGGGGGCGCTCGGTGAGGTGGCGCAGCAGCCCGCCATGTGCCGTCCAGCGCGGGAGGGGAGGGCAGCTCACCCCCGCTAGTTCGGCGGCGGTGAACAGGCCGGCGAGCAGCCCGGTGGCGGCCGACTCCACGTACCCCTCCACACCGGTGAGCTGCCCAGCCACCCGTACCTCGGGGCGACAGCGCAGCCGCAATTCGCCGTCCAGCAGGCGGGGAGCGCACAGGAACGTGTTGCGGTGAACCGTGCCGAGACGCACGAAGCGAGCGTTCTCAAGCCCGGGAATGAGCCTGAGAACCTCCTGCTGAGCGGCGAAGGTCATCCGCGTCTGAAAACCGACCAGATTGAATTGCTCCGCAGCCAGGTCATCGCGTCGCAACTGCAGCACCGCGTGCGGCATCTGCCCGGTGCGCGGATCGGGCAGGCCCACCGGCTTCATGGGCCCCCAGCGCAAGGTGTCGGCGCCCCGCTCGGCCATGACCTCGATGGGAAGACACCCCTCGAAGTAGGGAACGTCTCGGTCGGCGTCCTTGACCGCCACCCGGGGGGCGGCGAGCAGTGCGGCCACAAAATGCTCGTACAGGTCGCGAGAAAGAGGGGCGTTGAGGTAGTCGGCGCCCCCGCCCTTGCCGTAGCGCGACGCCCAATACAGCGCCTCCATGTTCAGCGAGTCCGCCGCGACCACCGGGGCGATGGCGTCGAAGAACGACAGGGAACCCTCGCCTAGCGAGCTCTCCAGGTGCGAGTGGAGGGCCGGCGAGGTGAGCGGGCCGGTGGCGAGGACGAGTGCTCCCTCGGGAAGTTCCTTCGCCTCCCACCGCTCCACCGTAATCGACGAGCAGCCGGCGATGGCCGCGGCGACGTGGGCGGCGAAGACCGCCCGGTCCACCGCCAGGGCATCGCCGGCGGGCAGGGCGGCGCGGCGCGCGGCCCCCATGACGAGGGAGCCCATCAGCTCCATCTCGCGCTTCAAGAGCCCGACCGCGTTGGCGGGGTTGTCGGAGCGGAACGAGTTGGAACACACCAGTTCCGCCAGATCGCCGGTGCGGTGCGCCGGCGTCGCCACGCCCGGGCGCATTTCCACGAGGCGCACCGGAATGCCGGCGCTGGCCAGCTGCCAAGCCGCCTCGCAACCGGCCAACCCGCCACCCACCACGGTGACGGCCGGCGCTTTCACCGCACGTCGACCCTGCGGACCCGGGAAATCATGGCGACGCCCCGCCCCCGTCCGCCGCGTCCTCCGCCGCCATGCGCCACTCGCAGCCTTCTGCGATGCAGACGAATTCCAGCCCGCGGCGGGCGCTCTTCTTCTCCACCACAAACGGCGCCCCGCATGCCGGGCACGCCCTGGGCAGCGGCTTGAAGGCGACGGTGTGGTCGCACTTGGGGTAACGGTTGCATCCCCAAAAAGCGCGTCCCCGGCGCGATCGCTTCTCCACGATCTCACCCTCGCCGCACGCGGAACAGCGCACTCCGGTGGGAGTATTGGGGCTCGCCTTGCCCCGCCCGATGCGCCGCGTTCCCTTGCATTCGGGGTAACGGGAACACGCCCAGAACGGACCGAAACGCGATCGCTTGAGGAGCATGACGGCGTTGCACTCGGGACAGCTGGGTGCAGCCTCCACCGCCGCCGGAGCGCCCGGCTCCCGCGTGGTCGTGCAGCGCGGGTAGTCCGAGCAGGCGAGAAACTCGCCGAAACGCCCGAAGCGCAGCAGCATGGGCTGACCGCAGGTCGGACACACCTCCTTGGTGGCCACGCCCGCCCGTTTCACCGACTCCATCTCGGCCCTGGCGCGCTTGAGGTCACCGGTGAAGTGCTGCCAGAAGGCGCCGACCGCCCTTTCCAGCGTGATCTTTCCCTCGGCCACTGCGTCCAGTTGCTCCTCCATGCTGGCGGTGTAGCGCTCGTTGATGAGGTCTCCGAAGGAACCCACCAACAGGCGGTTCACCAGCTGGCCCAGTTCGGTCGGGTAGAACGTACCCTTGTCCCGCGCCACGTAGTTGCGATCCGAGATGGTGGCGATGATCTGGGCGTAGGTGGAAGGGCGTCCGATCCCGTTCTCTTCCAGGGTCTTCACCAGGGTCGACTCGGTGAAACGGGGCGGTGGCTGGGTGAACTTCTGCTGCGCCACGAGCTCTTCCAGACGCAACGTCTGCCCCTCCGAAAGCGGAGGTAGGCGCTTCGAGGTCAGTTCTTCATCCTCTTGCTCCTTGGGCGCCAGTGTCGGTTTGGTCTCGGCCTCCTCCTCGCGGTACACCCGCAGGAACCCCGATTCCACCTCCACCTCACCGCGGGCTTTCAGCCCGTACCGCCCCGCCTCCACCATCACGTCGGTGACGTCGAACTGAGCCGGGACCATTTGCGACGCGATGAAGCGCTGCCAGATCAGGGTATAGAGCTTGAGTTCGTCGGCCTCGAGGATGCGGGCCATCTTTTCTGGGGTCCGGGCCGGGTCGGTGGGGCGGATCGCCTCGTGGGCGTCCTGCGCCTGGGAGCGGTTCTTGAAGAAGTTGGGGGTGGTGGGTAGGAAGGCGGCACCGAACTGCGCGCCGATGACC
Organism: Acidobacteriota bacterium; assembly: GCA_037444085.1. Lineage (GTDB taxonomy): Bacteria > Acidobacteriota > Thermoanaerobaculia > Thermoanaerobaculales > Thermoanaerobaculaceae > CALEVZ01. The sequence continues at coordinate 39,308 of JBBINC010000014.1, forward strand.
GCGCGGGCCGCGTCGATGGCCTCCGCCGAAACACGCACCGAGTCGGTGCGCATGTACGTGATCAGACCCACTCGCTCACCGACCCCGAGGTCCACCCCCTCGTAGAGGCGCTGAGCCATCTGCATCGTCTTGCGCACCGGGAAGCGGAAACGCTGGTAGGCCGCCTGTTGCAGCTTGGCGGTGACGAACGGCGGCGCCGGACGCTGGGCGCGCCGCCGTTTCTTCACCTTGGTGACGACGAAGGCGGCGGGCTCGAGCTCGCCCCTGACCTCGGCGGCGGTGCCGGCATCGTGCACCGTGAACTTTTTCCCGTCCTTCGTCGCCAGCCGAGCGGCGAAGCTGGGCGGCTCGGCGGCCGCCAGCCGGGCGTCGAGGTGCCAGTATTCCTCCGCCTTGAAGGCGGTGATTTCCGCCTCGCGGTCGCAGATCATCTTCAGCGCCACCGACTGCACCCGTCCCGCGGACAGGCCGCGCTTGACCTTGTCCCACAGCAGTGGTGACAGGGTGTATCCAACCAGGCGGTCCAGCACCCGACGCGCCTGCTGGGCGTCAACCAGGTTCTGATCGACGGGACGGGCATGTTCCATCGCCTGTTGCACGGCGCGCCGGGTGATCTCGTGGAAGAGCACGCGTTCGATGGGAACCTCAAGATCGGCGAGGAGCGCCGCCAGGTGCCAGCCGATCGCTTCACCCTCGCGATCCGGATCGGTGGCCAGCAGAATGCGCTCGGCGCGCTCCGCGGCGGTGCGGATCTCCGCGATCACCTTGCGTTTCCCGGGAAGAACCTGGTAGGACGGTGTGAAGCCCCTCTCCACGTCGATGCCCAACTCGTTCTTGGGCAGGTCACGCACGTGGCCGACCGAGGCCACCACGGCAAATCCCTTCCCCAGATACTTCCCCAGGGTGCGCGCCTTGGCGGGCGACTCGACGATGAGCAGTGCCTTCGACACGGCTGCGCACTCTAGCAGGGTTGTCAAGGGGGCGCCGGCGCTCGCTACCCCGGGGCGTGGCAAGAGAAGCATACCCAAGGCGGGAGGATCCCACCGCCCGCGGGCTGCGTCCGGCGGTCGAGACGCCCATGTCCCCGGCAGAGGACACCGGCGGCCCCGAGTGCCAATCGCGCGTCGGTCGGCAGCGGGGCGGAATCTGTCCCCTCCACTGCGGCGCATTCACCTGCCCTTGCGCTCGAGGAGGTGTTGGTACGCGTCTTGCGTTCTCCTCTTTGTCCCGTCGCCCCGACCGAGGGAGGCGGGCTCAATCGGGAGGGTCATCATGCGCTGGGCGGCAGGAATTCCGGCGGCCACAATAGCGCTTCTCGCCGTTTCGGCGAACGCGCAACCCCAGGAGTCGATCAGGCAGGTCGGCAAGACGGTGGTTCGCTACAGCGGACCCGAGGTGGAGGCGGTGCTCTCCTACCGCTTCGCCGCCGCCAATCCGGGTGAGCCATGGATGCTTCTCATGCTCGCCGTGACGGGGCGGACCGGCAAGGCGGTGGAGACCAGGCGGGAGAAGATCTTCCTTCTCGCCCCCGACGGCACGCGCGTCCCCCTGGCCACCCAGGCCGAGTTCGCCGATGCCTCCAGCGGCCTGCGCGCCATGCTGGCGCGCGCAAGCATCAACCAGGAACCGGTGGATTACTGGGCGGGCCGGACGACGCAAGTGCTGCAACTCTTCGCCATGCCGGGCGAGGGTCTGGCGTTCGACGCCTTCACGGTCAACGACCGCCTGGTTGCGATCGGGCCGGTGTTCTTTCACTTCCCCGCGGGAGTCGCGCCCGGCGCGTATCGATTCGCTCTGGACGTTGGAGAGAGCCAGGTGCGCATTCCCTTCGAACTGGCCCGCCGGTGACCCGCGGGCACCGGCATCGCAGGCCCGGCCGCCTGATCCGGTCAACGGGTGGCGCGATGCCGCCGGTAGCGTCCGTCCGGCTCGCGCACCACCGTGCCGCGCAACTCCGCCGCCACCAGCGCCTCCAGCACCCTGGCCACCGGCCAGCCAGAGAGAGCCGACAGGTGGTCGACACTGACCGCCTCGCCGCCGGGCAGGAACGCGTCCAACTCCTCTCGCTCCTCCGCCGCCACAGCGCTTGGTCGAGAGACGCCCAGCACGTCGAGGATGTCGTTGGGGGCCAGCACGGGCGCCGCCCCGGCGCGCAGCAGGCCGTTGGGACCGGCCGACAATCGCGAAAACACCGAGCCGGGCACCGCCATCACCTCGCGCCCCTCGTCCAGGGCCAGCCGCGCCGTGATGAGTGCGCCGGAGCGTTCGCTCGCCTCGATCACCACCACCACTCTGGCGAGTCCAGCGACGAGGCGGTTGCGCTCCGGGAAATGGTGGGGCAATGGCGGCGTGCCCGGGGGATACTCGGTGATCAGGCCGCCGCGCTCGGCGATTTCCGCCGCCAGGGCAGCATGTTCGGTGGGGTAGACGCGATCTGGACCGGCGCCCCACACCGCCGCGGTACACCCCGACGAGGCCAGGGCACCCCGGTGCGCCGCCCCATCCACGCCGCGCGCCATGCCAGAAATGACCCACACACCGGCGCGCGAGAGTTCCTTGCCGAGGTACTCCGCCACTTCGCGGCCGTACGCGGTCGCGTTGCGCGATCCCACCAGCGCCGCCGCCTGGGGCGCGGGCAGGCGGCCGCGGACGAATATACCCAGGGGAGGGTCGGAGAGGTTGGTCAGCGCGGCGGGAAACTCGCCGTCATCCCAGGCCAGCCACCGCCAACCACTGGACGCCAGCGATTCCTCCACCCGGGGCACGCGTTCGGCCAGGGCCTCGCGGATTGCCCGCTCGTACGCGCCGCCGGCATCGGCGCCGGCCAGCGCGGCGCGAGCCTGGGCTCGCCGCGCCGCGCCGCCATCGGGAAAGGCGATCACCGCCGCCAGCGCGGCGCGCGCCGTCTCGCGGGCAACTTTTTTCCCCATGGCGGCGAATATACTACGGTGAAGTTCGACCTCTGCTAGGGAGGCGGGATGAGAAGGTACCTGTTCATCGTGGCGGCCATCGCACTTGCCGCCGCCGGCTGCGCCGGCTCTGGCGGCGGCCGTTCCTCCGCCGCTTCCTCGGTCAAGGAAGGACTGCAGGCGGCTCGCCGCAGCTACTGGCAGGAGGCGCACTTCCGCTTCGCCGCTGCGCACCAGCGCCAGCCCGCCGATGCCGGCATCCTCAACAACCTGGCCGTCACGCTGGAGGCGCTGGGCCGCTACGACGAGGCCCTGGAGACCTACAAGAAGGCCCTGGACCTGGCCCCATCCAACCGCTCCATCCGCCGCAACTACGCGCGCTTCGCCGAGTTCTACACGTCCTTCGCGCGCGGCGCCAAGCCCAAGGAAGGAGTCGACGATGCGACGCGCTAGTGCGTGGTTGCTCCTGCCGGTCCTGGCCGTAGCGGCGTGCAGCGGGCCCCGCGAGGTGGAACTGGCGCTCCCGGTACGCCCCAAACTCGCGCTCACCGGCAAGGAACGCGTCTACATCGGTCCCTTCTTGCGCGAGAGCCGCGACGATGCCGGGGCGCAACGGATCACGTTCGACGTGGCGCAGGAGTTCGAGCGGTATCTCCGGCGGCTGCTGCGCAAGGAGACGAAGCTGGTGCTTCCACCTGCCATCGAGGGGTTGCGCCCGCCCACCAGCGATCCGCTGCTGCTCTCCGCCCAGCGGGAATTCTGGCGGGAGGTGGGAGGGCGCACCGGCGCCGACTTCATCGTCGCCGGCTCGATCGATTTCCAGGTGCAGGATCGCACCGGCTACAAGACCGAGGAGTACGTGTCGCCCCTCGACGGCCGCACCTACTACCGCCAGGTGCTCATCGAGCAGACCGGATTCTCCTACGACATCATGCTGCAGGTGTACGACGCGCGCTCCGGCGAGGTGGTGCTGGAAGAGCCGCTGAAGGACTTCCAGGAGCGTCCCGAGCGCAAGTTCGACGAGTTCACCGGCATGTTTGCCAACCTCTACGCGCTGGAAAACCAGCTCATCGGCACCTTCGTCCCGCGCACCGTACGCTCCAAACGCATCCTCATCGCACCGTGACTTGGAGAGATCGCCTATGAAGCGTCCGCTCGCCTTTGCCGTTGCCGCCCTCCTTCTCGCCGCGCCCCAGACGTTCTCCCAGGGGTTCGGCAAGAACAAGGTGCGGTATGACGCCTTTCAATGGAAGGAGTACTCGACCCCGCACTTCCGCATCTCCTACTACGATCGCGTCGAGCCCTCCCTGCCCAAGCTCGCCTCCTTCGCCGAGAGCGCCTATGACGAACTGGCGCGCAAGCTCAACTTCCAGATCCCCGAGCCCATCCCCCTGATCGCCTACGCCACGCACGCGGACTTCGAGCAAACCAACGTCATCGTGGCTTTCATCCCCGAAGGAGTGGGAGCGTTCGCCGAGCCGGCGCGCAACCGCATGGTGCTGCCGGTCGACATGTCGGATCTGGAGTTGCAGCGCCTCATCCAGCACGAGCTGGTGCACATCTTCCAGTACGAGATTCTCTACCAGGGCAAGCTGGGCAAGGCACTGGCGGCGCGCCCACCGCTGTGGTTCATGGAGGGTATGGCGTCGTACCTGGCGGACGACGAGGATGCGCGCGCCCGCGCGGTGGTGCGCGACGCCTCGGCGAGTGACCAGGTGCCCTCCGTGGACGCCAACCCGCAAGGGTATTTTGCCTACCGCTTCGGGCACATGGTGTTCAAGTTCGTGGAGGCAGAGTGGGGCGTCGAAGGTCTGCGCGACTTCGTCTTCGAGTTCCGCAACTCCCTCGGTTCGGGAGTGGGGCGCGCCATCAAGCGCGCCTTCGATCTCGACGTGGACGAGTTCGACTCGCGCTTCCGCTCCTGGCTGCGCAAGCACTACCAGGGGGAGATCCTCGATCGCGGCGACCCGCGGGAGTTCGGCCCCGCTTTTCGCGCCCAGGAGGGCAGCAACTCGTTCGAAGTGTCCCCTGCCGTCTCCCCTTCAGGCGACCTCATCGCCGCCTTCACCACCGTCAAGGAAGAGGTGGACATCGCGCTGTTCGGCGTGCCGGATCGCCGCCTCTACCGCAATCTGACGCGCGGTTTCACCACCAGCTACCAGTACCTGATCGCGCAGATGCTCACCGTGGGCCCCACCCGAGGTCGCGACCTGGCGTTCGCCCCGGACGGCAGCTCCATCGCGGTGTTCGCTCGCCGCGAACGCGGCCGCGTCCTGCTGCTCGTCGACACCCGCCGGGGCGGCATCCTCAAGGAGTACGCGATCCCCGTCGACCAGGCTGCCCAGCCGGCGTTCTCCCCCGATGGCGCCACCATCGCCTTTCACGCCTTCGACCGCGGCAAGGGCGACATCTTCCTCCTCGACACGGCGTCCGGCGAAGTGCGCAACCTCACCGACAGCGACTCGTTCGACGCCGCGCCGGCATTCGCCCCGGACGGGCGCTCGCTGGTGTACTCCTCGACCACCGGCGAGACCACCAAGCTTTTCCGTCTCGACCTCGGCAACCCCGCGCAGCGGGAACAACTCACCTTCGGCCCGGGCGACGACGAGGGCGCTTCCCTCTCCCGGGACGCTTCCACGCTGTACTTCGCCTCCGATCGCGACCAGGGCATCTTCGACATCTACGCCCTCGACCTGGCCTCCGGCGCGCTCTCCCGCCTGACGAGAGTGATCGGCGCCGCCTTGAACCCGGTAGCGGTACCCACCCGCGACGGCGAGCGCGTCGTCTACCAGGGGTACCACCGCGGCGGCTGGCGGTTGTTCGTCGCCGACCCCACCCAGGCAACCCCCGTCGAGGACAAGCCGGACGGCGAACCCGAGCCGGAGCAGGAGCCCTTCGTCCCCGCCGTCGTGGTGACCGTCGACCCGGCCAAGGCGCAGGATGTTCGGCGCTTCAAGCTCTTCCCCGACAACGTCCAGGTTCTGGTCGGCATCAACCAGGATCAGACGCTGATCTCCCAGACGTACCTGTCGTTCGCCGACCACTACGGCGACCGCCGCCTGGACCTGCTGCTCGAGTCAGTCTCCAGCTACTCCAACTTCCTGGTCCAGTATGCCAACCTCTCCAAGCGCCTGCAGTGGGGCGTGGCGGCTCTGGACAACCGTGCCTACTTCGTCCTCCTCGACCCGAGCAGTTTCCGCGCCGTGGATCGCGAGCAGATCTGGCGGGACACCGGCGCTTACATGTTCGCCTGGTACCCACTGTCGGTGTACCACCGTGTCGAGGCGGCTGGCGGCTATCTGGACCGCAGCGCCGGCTTCGTGACCATCCTGCCCGATGGGCAGCCGGGGTGGGTGCAGCAGAGCGACCGCATGCTCTTCACCCAGGTGGGCATGGTGGGCGATACCACCGCGTGGCGGGAGTACGGACCCCACGCCGGCCGGCGCTGGAAGCTCACCCTCAACACCGCCTTCGCGGTGGGCGGCGAAGGCGGCCTGCTCTCCAAGGGATTGAACCTCGACGCACGCCAGTAC
>JBBINC010000015.1:0-41558 GCA_037444085.1 Acidobacteriota bacterium
TGGATCCTGCCCGTGACCGTGACCGTGTCCGTGTCCGTGTCCGTGTCGGTCTCCGTGTCGGTGTTCGGGTCCGTGTGGGTGTTCGGGTCCGTGTCGGTGCCGGTGCCGGTGCGGTTGCCTGTGACTGTGGAGGTGCTCGTGGCCACTCCCGTTACCCCTCCCGACCATCCGGCGAGAAGCGAAAACGGGAAGCGATGAGGCGAGAGGGAGGGGCGACTCGGGTTTGCAGGCGGGCATCTTGAAGTTGCCGAGACCCGCGAAAGAACAAGGGCGGCGCAGCCGCGCCGCCCTTCCGGTCTGTGCCGTGATCTCGCTGAGAGGTCAGGAAATCCGCACGTTGGACGCCTGCAGGCCCTTGGGTCCGCGAGTGATGTCGAACTCCACGCGCGCACCCTCCTTCAGGGTGCGGAAGCCGTCGCCCTGGATGGCGGAGTAGTGGACGAACACGTCCTCGCCACTCTCCTGCGTGATGAAGCCGAACCCCTTAGCGTCGTTGAACCACTTTACCGTACCAGTTGCCATACTGCGTTCTCCTCGCACTCGGCGGCATTCGAGGCCGCCGTCGTTCCTGCCGACGGTCAATCGGCGTACGAAAAAGCCGCGAGCTGACTCCGACTCGCGGCGGGTTGCAAACTCCGTTCTGGGTGGAGCAACCACGGCAAACGAACATCAACCACGCGCGGAGGGTGCCACAGGTTGCCCGGCCTGTCAAGTCCCCGCGTTGCGATTGTCAACACTCTTTAGAAATGTCCCCATGGGTAGCTCGTGAGAGAGGTCCCCTTTCGGTTTATTCGGAGTGGAGGTTCCCGGTTATCGGACAAGCGGATAGGGTCGCGTGGTGTGGCGGTGGTGGCCCGGGCTCACTCGACCTCGATCGGCCGGCCGGCGGCTTTCCAGCTGAGGATGCCGCCCTTGAGGTTGAAGGCGCGCTCGAATCCCATTTCGATGAGCCAGTGCAGGGCCCGGGTGCTGCGCCGCCCGGAGCGGCACACCAGCAGGATGCGCCGTTCCCGGGAGAGCTCGGGGGCGCGGTCGATGAGGCTGCGCAGAGGCAATAGCACGGCGCCCGGGAGGTGGCCGGCGCGGTACTCCTCCGGCTCGCGCACGTCCACCACCAGCGGTGGCTCGCTGGCGGCCATTATCGCGTCTTCCACCTCACGCACGCTGAGGTGGTGGTCGGGATGGCTCACCGAACCGCCGAAGGTGGGCAGGCGGGCGTCGTACTGGTGCTTGTGCAGAGGCTGGCACTCGGCGAAGACGCGATGCTCGCATTCGTAGCAGCACACCGCGGGGTCCAGCACATGCTCGAACAGGAAGTCCACCGCGTTTTCCTGCTCGAGAAAGTGGTCCTCGCCGAGCAGCGCCTCGAAGCGGGCGGCGCGCATCAGCTCGCGCACCGGCTCGCGCGCTTGCACGATGAATACGTCGCCGCCGCTGTCCCGATAGCGGCGGACGATCCCCTCCAGTGCGTCGATGCCGGAAAGGTCGCAGTGGCTGACGCCGTGCAGGCGCAGCAGCAGGAGGTGCTGGCCCGGGTTGCGCTCCAGGTTGGCCAGCAGTTCGTCTTCAACGTGGGCGACCGCGCCGAAGTACAGGGCGCCGCGGATGTTGACCACCGCAAGCTGGGGGCATTGCGGCTGTCGCGGCCGCTCCACGAAGTGACGAAAAGTCTCGTCCGGCACCACCGGGTGGACAGTGGGCATGCTCGACTGGTAGATGTACAGCGCCAGCGACAGGATGATCCCAAAAAGGATGGCGAACTCCAGTGACAGGACCAGCGTCGCGGCAAAGGTGGCACCCATCACCACCGCCTCGGAGGGCGACGTACACACCACCCGGCGGATGCCGCGCCAGTCCACCATGCGCGCCGCGATCAGCAGGATCAGTCCGGCCAGCGCGGCGTGGGGGAGGTAGGCGGCGAGGGGTCCGACCAGCAGCACGCCCCCAAGGACGAAACCGCCGCACAGCACGCCCGCCAGGTGGGTGCGCGCCCCCGCCTGGAAATTCACCGCGGTACGCGTGAACGAACCTGACACCGGGTAGCCGCCCAGCACCCCCGCCGCCAGGTTGGCCATCCCCTGGCCCACCAGTTCCTGATTGACGTCCACGCGGTCGCCGCTCTGGCGAGCCACCTCGCGGGCGATGGAGATCGCCTCGACGACGCTCAGCGCCGCCACGGCCACTGCACCGCTGGCCAGCGCCGCCAGCACCTGGCTGTCGCCCACCCACGCAAGATCGATGGCCGTGAGTCCGGGCAGAGCGCGGGGGATTTCGCCCACCACCGTGAGACCCAGCTGCTCCGCTCCGGCCACCGCCGCGAAAGCGGAGGCGATCCCCAGACCCAGCAACGCGGCTGGCACCCGCGGGGACAGCCGCTGCAGGGTGACGACGACGGCCAGCGTTCCCAGCCCCAGCGCGAGGCTGGCAGGGTTGGATTCCGCCAGGCGCTCCGCCACTGCCACGAGCGTGCGGTAGAGGTAGGGACTGCGAGGAACATCGAGCTGCAGCAGGTACTTCAGTTGACCGGCCGCGATCAGTACGCCCGCCCCGGCAGTGAAGCCCAGCAGCACGGCCCGGGAGGCGAAGTTGACCAGCATGCCCAGGCGCAGGACGGCAAAGCCCAGGCACACGGCGCCCGCCAGCACCGCCAGAGCACCCGCCGTGGCCACGAATGCGGCCGAGCCAACCGCCGCCAGCGGCGAAACGACCGAGAGCACCAGCAGGGAGATGGCGTTGGTGGGGCCGGTGGAGAGGTGGCGGGAGGACCCCCACAGGGCGCCGGCCACCGATGCCACGGCGGCCGAGTACAGCCCTACCTCCGCCGGCAGGCCGGCGATGGCGGCGTAGGCGATGGATTGGGGGATCGCCACCACTGCGACCGTGAGTCCCGCCCCAACGTCGTGGCGAAGGCTCCCCCGCCGTACGCCGCGCAGCACCGCCACCGGTCGTGCCAGCTGACTCCCCAGCCGCGCCAGTGCAGGCGCGCGGGGCTCGCTCTTCTCGGATACGGCCGCGCCCGTCACTCGCACCGATTATACGGGGACGGCGGCGTTGGGCAGGTCACTCGCCAACCCTCTGCGCGCCTGCTTCACGGGCCCGTCCCCGGCCCGTGCCCCCGGTGGCCGAGGGTTCGCCACCGCGAGGGGAGACTATGGTCTGGGGCGAAGGTGCCGCAGCAGGGCCGCGCCGGGGACAGCGGCCGCCAGAAGAGCGACGGTGAGCGGACCCGTGGGCAGGTCCCACGAGAACGACAGCACCAGCCCGGCGGCCACGCAGGCGAGGGCGATGACGGCGCTAGAGAGAAAGGCGCTCATCAGGCGGCGGGTGACCAGCAGCGCCACCATGGCCGGTAGAACCAGCAGGGCGAAGGCGAGCAGGGCGCCGGTCTCGTGCACGGCGGCGGCGGTGGCGCCGCCCATGGTCAGGTAGAGCACGAGCGTCCACAGGGTGGTGTTGATGCCAGCCGCGCGCGCCGCCTCCGGATCGAACACCACGAGCACGAAGCGGCGGGCGAAGAGGACGTTGAGCAGCAGCACGGCGGCGGCCACCGCGACCATCAGCACCGCCTCGCCAGTCGTGATGGCCAGAACGTTACCGAACAGGAGGCGCATGGCCTCGGCGTCCGCGGTGGCGGAACGGGCGAGGACCAGCACCGTGAGAGCAGAGGCGGCGGCAAATCCCCAGCCGATCAGCGACTCGGCGGGGATGACGCGGGGGGTGGCGACGAGGGCGAGTGCGGCGGCTCCGGCCAGCGCGGCGGCGATGGCGGCGGCTTCCACCGGCAAACCCACGGCGAGGGCCGCGGCGGCGCCCAAGGTGGCCAGGTTGGCGAGAGTGAGGCCGACGAACACCACTCGCTTCAGGACGACGTACACGCCCATGAGGGACAGCGCCAGCGCCGCCGCGAGCCCAGCCACCGCGGCGAGGCGCATGAACTCCAGCTGAAAGATGTCACCCATGGGTGGTCCCCACCAGCAGGGTGCGGCGATCCCCGACGCTCACCACCCGCACGGGGAGCCCGTACAGCTCGGTGAGCGTGTCGTCGCGCAGCACCTGCTCGGCCTCGCCGTAGAGGATGCGACCGCTTTCCATGAGCAGGATGGTGGTGGCGGCGTTGAGGACGATGGGCAGGAGGTGGGTGACCAGCAGGATGGTCAGTCCACGCTCGCGGTGCAAGCGGACCAAGAGGTCGACGATGGCGTGCTCGCTCGCCAGGTCCATGCCGTTGGTGGGTTCGTCCAGCACCAGCAGGTCGGGTTCGGCGGCGAGGGCGCGCGCCAGCAGGACACGTTGCTGCTGGCCCCCCGACAGATCGCGGAGAAGGCGGTCCGCCAGCTCTTCGACGCCGGTCTGCGCCAGGGCCTCAAGCGCGGCCTGCCGGTCGGCTCGACGCGGGCGCGCCAGTGGTCCCAGGCGCGGGGCGCGCCCCATCAGGGCCACCTCCATGGCGGTGACCGGCATGATCGTGTCGATGTGTTCGCGCTGGGGCACGTAGCCGATGACCGGTAGCCGGGTGGCGTGGATTCGCCCCGCCATCGGCGTGATGAGGCCAAGAATGGCGCGCAGGACGGTGGTCTTGCCGGCGCCGTTGGGTCCGACGATGCCGAGAAACTCCCCGGTGCAGATGTGGAAGGAGAGGTGCCGGAGCACCGGCACCCCTGCGTAGCCCAAACTCACGTCGTCAAAGGCCAGCAGCGGCCGGTCGTGGGTCATGGGTTCATGGTACGCCCTCGTTGGAGAGCCTCCACGAGCCGGTCGACGATGAGGTTGAACATCGCCGCCCGGGTGGTCGCCCCGGGCTCGGCCCCCACCAGCACCGGCACCTTGACCAGCGGTACGCCCGTCGTTCTGGCGAGCATCTGCGGCACGCGGTCGTCGAAGTACGACTCCATGAGGATGGCCGCCACCTTGCCGGAGCGAAGCATCTTCTGCATGGCGGCGATGTGGGTGGGGGTGGGCGGCACCCCCGGTTTGGGTTCCAGCTCGGCAACGAACTCCAGCCCGTATCGCTGCGCGAAGTACGGCCAGGAGCGGTGGAACGACACCAGCTTCGTCCCCCTGTACGGGGCCAGCCGCTCGGCCCAGCCCGCCGCCGCCGCCTCGTGGGAAGCCACGAAGGCGTCGGCGTTGGCGCGGAAGGATGCGGCGCGTTCCGGGGCCACCGCGATCAGGCCGGCGAGGATGGCGTCCACCATGGGCCGGGTGGCGCCGGGGTCGAGCCAGTAGTGGGGGTTGCCGAAGCGGTGCAGGTCCCCGTGCGAAGCGTCCACCTTGAAGGTGGGCACTTCCAGCGGCGTGATATGCCTGGAGGCGTCAACCACCACCAGCCGGGCGTTGCGGGAACCGTCGATCAGCTGCTGCGACCAGAGGTCCAGGTCCATGCCCGCCTTCACGTACATCTGCGCTTTGCGGATCTTCACGAAGAACGATGGCAGCAATTCCACCGCGTGCACGTCGCGGTTCCCCACGACGATGCTCTCCGCAGCGACATCGCCGCCGCCGACGGCCTCGGCGATGACGGCAAAGTCGGGGATGGCGGCGACCACACGGATGGGGGCGGCGCCCAGGGCCGGCAGGCTCAATCCCGCCAGCGCCAGGACACACGTTGCCAGGATCGTGCGCTTGGTTGTGTTCATGGTCTCATCTCCTCTATCAGCCTCTAAAACCAGTGCGCCTTGTGGGGCCCGAGGGAGAACACCAGTTGCAGGATCGCTTCGCGCACCGGGGCGTGCAGGCCGGTTGAGTCGCTGCGGCGCAGGAGCAGGCGAACCAGGGTGGTTTCCTCCATCACCTGAAAGCCGGCGAACACCCCGGCGCGTTTGCGGGTGACGTCCTCCTCCTCGGGGTGGTCGAAGCGCTCGGCGATGGCGCCGAGGTTGAAGCGCTGGGCAAAGCGCCAGTCGACGAAGGCAAAGAAACCGTCGGCGGAGTGACGCTCGATCTCGAAGTGCTCGTGCTCTTCGTCGAGCCGGCGCCAAGCCTCGTGGTGGTGATGGTGGTGGATGACGTCGCGCCTGGAGCGGATCCACTCTCCCTGCACGGTGAGAAAGCGGTATCTGTCCGGCGCCCATCGATACTTGACGTCGGCGCCGAGGAGGCGCACCTCCCGCCCGGTAAGGGTGTCCAGCTTGCCCTGCAAGGCGTTGGCGCCGAATTCCACACCGGCATAAGCGCCGGTGGGGAGAAACAGCGACAGCCGCTGGGAGTAGCCCAGGTCGGTTGCGATCTCCTCGTGCTCGGGCTCGTCCTCGTCGAGGGCGCGCACGCGCAACAGGCGCGCCGCAGAGTGGGCGTGGTCCTCCTCGTCATGCCCGTGGTCCTGGGGTCTTGCGAAGTCTCCTTTTAGCACGTTGCCGGACAGGGTCAGGGCGGCGTTGCCCAGGGGGAGTTGCCAGTTGAGGTTGAGGCCGATATCGGCGAGCCCCTCCTCGCCAAGGTAGGCCTGGTGCAGCAGCGGCGTGTCCACAAAGGAGTAGGCGTGGGGGTGAAGCAGGTTCAGCTTGCCGAAGTCGACGCGGTACTTGCCGGCGCGCAGTTGCAGACCGCCAGGCAGACCACGCAGGATGGTGGCGTAGGCCTCCTCCACTTCGAAGGAGCCGTCGTGGTAGCCGATGTACACGTCGGCGCGCACGAAGGGGTTGAGATACCCCTGCAGGGCCAGCTCGATACTCTCCAGATCGAGCTGGAGCTTGCCCTCCCTGGGGTCGTCATGGTCGTTGGTGGTGAAGGCACGGATGTCGCCGATCACCGAGATGTCCGGGTTGACGTTTTGCGCTGGGGCGCTCGCCGCGGCCAAGGAAAACACCACTGTCAAGAAGAGGATGCTCTTCCGCATAGGACCTCCCTGCGTTCGCTTGATCGGTGTGTCGGGGGCTTGCGATCAGACGAGAGCGTGGGGAGGGGCGCGGCTGCGGCGCGGGGCGCTGGGGGGAGAGAGAAAGGACGTCTCAGGGGTTCCCGGTTCCGGCGCGTGCCCGTCCGGCACCGTCACACCGGTGGAGGCGGGTGGGCCTGCGGCGGGGGCGGGGCCGGCGGCGCAGGCCGGGCAGTGGGCCGGGGCGTGGGTCTGGGCCGCATGCAGGTGTACCCCGCCGCCTCCACACGGATCGGACTCGGCGACGGGCACATGCCCGTGCGCAGTGTGGCTGTGCGCGGCATGGCTGAGCGTCGGCGGGGGAGCGAGCATTGCCATCACCGCCAGCAGCGGCAGGAGTGCCACGCACGCACCCGGGGCCCGTTTCACCTGTGAAACGTTACGTTGGTTGCGCCGACAGGTCAAGGCCGGGGCTCCGGCGCCGGTTCGTCCTCGAGGTGGCCCAGGGCGATCATCTTGCGCCGCCACGCCTCCTCGCGCGCTGGCTCGAGCGCCCTGCGCTGCCGCCGCAGGTGTTCCAGGCGGGCGCAGGCCTCTTGCTTTTCCTTATTCGGCACCGCGAGCGGTGGCGTCTCCAATCCCGGCACGCACCGCGCGAGCCTCCTCACCTAATCGCCGGATGGCCGCGAGAACCTCAGCCTCTTCATCGGTGAGATAGGCGAACCGGGTACACGTCTCCCCATCCGGCCGCCGCGGGAAGAGGGGAAGCATGAAGGGAGAGGATGCCATCGAGCCGCTCGAACGCGCGGCCACGAGGTGTCATTCCTGACCCGTGGCTCTCGGGCCACCCCAAAGGGGCGAACCGGTCGGCCTCCCGGCCGGCGCCTGACCCGCTCCGCGGAGGGAGTTTCGTGTGGCGGGAGGTCGGCGTGGAGCGGTGATCCGCGCTACCATGCCGTACGTGCGGGTTCTCGTCATCGAAGATAACGCTGACCTGGCGGCCAACGTCGTTGACTACCTGGAGGGGCATGGACATCTTGTTGACTGGGCGGGCGACGGTCTTTAGGGCCTGCGCCAGGCCCTCTCAGGAGAACATGACGCGATCGTGCTTGACCTCGGCCTGCCGTGGATGGATGGAATGGAGCTGTGCGCGCGGCTGCGCACGCAACGCCGCAGCGACGTCCCGGTGCTCATGCTCACCGCGCGGGATGAGCTTCAAGACAAGCTTGCAGGTTTTGAGGTGGGGGCGGACGACTACCTGGTCAAGCCCTTTTCGCTCGCCGAATTGGAGGCGCGTCTGACGGCGCTCGCGCGCCGCCGCGGCGCATTTCCAGCCAGAACCGAGCGCCTGCACGTCGGCGATCTGGTTCTCGATCTCGCCACGATGCGGGTGGAGAGAGCCAGCCAGGCCATTCGCTTGCCTCGTACCGCGCTGAGATTGCTGGAGATCCTGATGCGCAACGGCCATCGCGTGGTGACGCGAAGGGAGCTCATCGAAGCGCTGTGGGGCAGTAGTCCCCCCGGGGGGGGATGCCCTGCGGGCGCACATCCATATCTTGCGAGCTGCCATCGATCGGGGTTTCGACCGGCCTCTCCTCGCCACGGTACAGGGAATTGGCTACCGGCTTACCGCCCAGGGCTCGCTTCAGGCATAGCCTGGGGTTTAGCATCATCGTCGCGTGCGCGCTGTTGGGCGCCGGGCTGAGTGGGGTCTTTGCCGTGGCCGTTTACGTCGCCACGGACCTGCTCGAGGATCAGTTCATCGCTCTGCTGCTGCGCGACGAGATGAACGCGTTCATGGCGCTGGCCGAGAAGGAGGGTGCGGCGACCATCGATCGCCAGTTCTCAGCGCGGCTCCATGGGTATGTTGCGCCGGAGGCCGAGGCTGCTTCTCTGCCCGCCTGGCTGGCCGAACTCCCCGACGGTGTGCACGACGCCCGGGGGCCGGACGGGCGGGTCTACCACGTGCTCGTTGCTAGGGCCGGGGGGGTGCGACAGGTACTTACCCAGGCGGTGACCGAGTTCGAGACCAGGCAACGGCAGCTTGCAGTCGTGCTGGGAGCCCTTGCGCTGGGGGCTGGCTACCTGTCAATCTGGATTGGCTGGCTCGTCTCCCGCCGGGTCATCACTCCCCTGCGGGTGCTTTCGGCTACGGTTTCCGAGCTGACCGTGGATTCACGAGCGGGTCGGTTGCGTGACGACTCCGCCGATGACGAAGTCGGCCAGCTGGCCGCGGCGCTGGACGACGACCGCGTGCGCCTTCATGCGGCGCTCGAGCGGGAACGCGAATTCACGGCTGATGCGAGCCACGAACTGCGCACCCCCCTGGCTGTGATTACCGCAGCGGCTGAAGTGCTCGGGGAATACTGTCGTCACGATGCCGTTGAGCGCCAGGGTCTGGAGCGTATCCGAAGAGCAAGCAGCGAGATGCAGGACCTGATCGAGGTCTTCCTTCTCCTCGGTCGGCAACCCTCACGGGTGGAACTTGAAGAGTGCCGGCTGCTGGATCTGATCCATAGGGTGGTGGCGCGCGAGCGGGCCGCGGTTCTTTCGCCCAGGGTGGTTTCGATCGATGTTTCGCCCGAGGTCATGGTGGCCGGCCCGAGCCGAGTGGTTGAAGTGCTGGTGTCCAACCTGGTGAGCAATGCGGTTCGCTACACCCATGGCCCGGTCGAGGTGATTGTGGAAGGGTCGCGGCTGCATGTGCGCGATTCGGGCGGGGTTACGTGGGAAGGGGGACACGGCGACCACGAAGAGCCGCTGACCAGCCCAACGCGGGCCACCGGGCGAGGGCTCGCCATCGTCAGGCGGATCTGCCATCATTTCGGCTGGGGGTTTGACATGCAGTTTTGTCCGGCGCGTGGGAGCGATGCCTGGATAGATTTCGGCCCTTGCTTGACAGAATCCCGAGAACTCCTCAACTCGTTCGTGAGACGGCGTCAACCAGAGTGCTTTCTGCGGGGGACGTGACGTGCTTCTGTCGGTCCTGGTGCCGGTCCACAACGAAGAGGCGAGCGTGCTGCCACTGGTGGCCGAAATCGCTGCCGTGTTGAGGTCAATCGCAGCCTCCGAGTTGCTGTTCGTTGATGATGGCAGCGATGACCAGACCCTGAGGAGGTTGATCGAGGCGCGGAAGGAACATTTCGCTGGATTGCGAATCCTCCACCACCCGATGCGTCGCGGGCAGAGTACCGCGTTGTGGAGTGGAGCGCACGCCGCGAGGGGCGAGTGGCTGGCGACGCTGGACGGTGACGGCCAGAACGACCCGGCCGATCTGCCCAAGTTGCTGGAGATTGCACTCGGCGGGAACGACGGGATATTTCCTGGGCTGGTGATCGGGCACCGGCGGCGCCGGCGAGACAACATTGTCCGGCGGATCTCGTCCGTGGCCGCCAACAGCGTGAGGAGCTGGCTTCTCGGAGATGCTACGCCGGACACGGGATGCGGCCTCAAGGTCATCCGGCGCGACCTCTTTCTGTCCTTGCCTTACTTCGATCACATGCACCGATTCTTGCCAGCCCTCGTGCAGCGTGAGGGCGCTGCGGTTGTCTCCACCCCGGTCGGACATCGGCCGCGTCGGGCTGGAACCCCACACTACGGAATTTTGAACCGCACCTGGGCCGGCGTCGTCGACACAGCGGGGGTGAGGTGGCTGCAGAGGCGAGATCGGCGAGGCGAGGCCAGGGAGGTCTAGATGAGCGGTGAGTTCTGGTGGCTCGGTCTGGGCCTGGCCGGGCAGGCGGTCTTCTCGCTGCGTTTCTTGGTGCAGTGGTTCGCGAGCGAGCGCCAGCGCCGCAGCGTCATGCCGGTCCAGTTCTGGTATCTGAGCATGGCCGGTGGGGCGGCGTTCCTCGTCTACGCGATCCACCGCGAGGATCCAGTTTTCATTGTCGGCCAATTCACTGGCCTGCTCGTGTACGTGCGGAACGTGCAACTCGTGGCGCGCGAGCGGCAGAACGCGGCGCCATGAGCGCCCGACCGACCATCGGTGCGAGGGCAGGCTTGCCCTTGGTGCTACTCTACGCCGTGGTTGTTCTGGGGGCTGGCTTTGGTATGCGAGACCCTTGGCCTCCGGACGAGCCACGGTTCGCACTAATCGCCAGGGAGATGGCCGACACCGGCCAGTGGCTCTTTCCGCGCATCGCCGGGGAACTCTACGCGGACAAGCCGCCGGTGCACTTCTGGGTGGTGGCCGGGCTGTACGCCATCACCGGTTCCTTGCGCCTGGCGATCTTCACGCCCGCGCTGGTTGCCGCTTTGGTGGCGGTGTGGCTGGTGGGGGATCTCGCGCGGCGACTTTGGTCGCCGAGGGTAGGGCTGCACGCCGCGGCGGCGCTGGCCGTGACGGTGCAGTTTGCTGTCGAAGGGCGCAGCGGGCAGATTGACGGACTGCTCTTCGGGTTCACCACCCTGAGTCTCTATGGACTGCTGCGCCACGTGCTGCTGGGCCCAGCCTGGGGGTGGTGGGTGGTCGGGTGGGCCGCCGCCGGTTTGGGGGTGGCCACCAAGGGCGTAGGTTTCCTGCCGCTGCTGGTGATTCCCCTGGCCTACCTGGCGACCGGCCGGGGGGCGGTGGGGAGCGTTCGCCGCGCGTGGCTGGGGCCGGCGACCTTTCTGGGAGTGATTGCCGCCTGGCTCGGGCCGATGGTTTGGGCCGCCGCCGTCAGTGGTGATCCGGCGCTGGCCGCGTATCGGGATGAGATTCTGTTGCGCCAGACGGTGACACGCTACGTTGATCCCTGGGGTCACTTCCGTCCGCCCTGGTACTTCCTGGTGAATGTCATTCCCGTGTTCTGGTTCCCGCTCACTCTCCTGCTTCCCTGGCTCGTACCCCGTTTTCGGGATGCTTGGCGGGCACGCGAGTTGCGGGTGGTGTTGCCGCTGGCGTGGGCGGTGGCGGTGGTGCTGTTCTTCTCCGCGAGCCCGGGGAAGCGAGGGGTGTACGTGTTGCCAGCACTGCCAGGACTGGTGCTGGCGAGCGCACCGTGGCTTCACGAGCTGCGGCAGCGGCGAGGTGTACAGCGTCTGGGGCGGGTGGTGCTGGCGGTGCTGGCCGTGGTGGTGGTTGCGGCGGCGGTGTACACGGCGTGGTGGCCGGGGGACGAGGTGGTGCGCGCGCAGCAGGCGCTGGGTGCGCCGGCTTGGGCTGTGGCCTTGGCGGGTGCTGGCATTTTCGCCGTGGCGGCCGGGCTCAGTCGTGGCCCGGCGGTGGTCACCGGGTGGGCGGGCGCGTGGCTGGCGGTTTGGGTGGGGCTGGGGTTCGGCGTGTTGCCGCGGCTGGACCGCGAGCGCTCAGGTGCCGCTGTCATGGCGAAGGTACGCGATGAGCTTCCTCCCGGTGGCGAGCTGGGCCTGGTGGGGTGGAAGGAGCAGTTTGTCCTGCAGGCGGGCATGCCGGTCACCGACTTCGGGTATCGCCGCCACGACAAGGTGCGTGAGCTCGGCGAGGCTATGGCGTGGGCGATGGAATCACCCCGCCGCCGGGTGCTGGTCGCCGAAGACCACCCTGGCCTGAAGCTGGATTACGGGAGTGGGGGTACGTTTCTGGGGGTTTTTCACCGCCAGCGATGGTGGCTCGTGTCGGCAGGCGAAGCTCCCGGCACCTCCGCCGCGGCGACGGGAACGGCCGAGCATGGCAGTTCATCGCTCGATGCCGTGCGGCCCTCTTCCCGTTTCGGGGAATGAAACCGGCGGAGAAGTGATTCCTCCTCGGTGTGACACGCGGGGATTTTCTCGAAACAGGCAAGGGGGACGACGAGATGCCATTCAACGCCTACGCAGCGCCCAGCGCCCGGGCGGCGCTCGAACCGTTTTCGTACGAACCGCTGCCGCTGGCCCCTGGGCAGGTGGAGATCGCCATCGCCCACTGCGGCGTCTGCCACTCGGACGTGCACCTGGTTGATGGCGACTGGGGCGACGTCTTTCCCGTGGTGCCCGGGCACGAGATCGTCGGCACGGTGGTGGCGGGGGAGGGCGTGCCGGTCGGGACGCGCGTCGGCGTGGGATGGCAGTGCGGCTCGTGTGGCCGTTGCGAATGGTGCGAAGATGGGGAAGAACGCCTGTGCGCCGCCAGCAAGGCGACCTGCATGGGCAACTACGGCGGCTTCGCCGACCGCATTCGCGTCGATCACCGCTTCGCCATCGCCATCCCGGATGGTCTTGACGGCGCGGCGGCGGCGCCGCTGTTGTGTGGTGGCATCACGGTGTATACCCCCCTGCGCCGGTATGCCCGCGAGGGGAGCCGGGTTGCGGTGGTGGGGATCGGAGGGCTCGGGCACCTTGGGCTGCGCTTCGC
Organism: Acidobacteriota bacterium; assembly: GCA_037444085.1. Taxonomy (GTDB): domain Bacteria; phylum Acidobacteriota; class Thermoanaerobaculia; order Thermoanaerobaculales; family Thermoanaerobaculaceae; genus CALEVZ01. Next base: position 13,110 of record JBBINC010000015.1, read on the forward strand.
CGCCGCGATGGGGTGCGAGGTGACGGCGATCAGCACCAGGGCGGACAAGGAGGGCGAGGCACGGGGTTTCGGCGCGCATCACTTCGTCATCGGGGACCCGCCGGCCGGGGCGTTCGACGTCATCCTCAACACCGCCCACTTCGCCCCCAATATGGAGACGTACCTGCAGGCGCTGCGCCCGAAGGGGGTGTTCTGCCAGCTTGGGGCCGCGCCCGAGCCGTTGGTGGTGTCGTCCTTCGGACTGATCATCGGCTCCAAGACGGTAAGTGGCAGTGCCATCGGATCTCCCGGCGGGATCGCCGAAATGCTGCGATTCGCCGCCACCCACGGGGTCGGCGCGCAGGTGGAAGTGTTGCCCATGGAGCGATGCAACGAGGCGCTCGACCACACCCGGCGCCACCAGGCGCGCTACCGTATGGTGCTGGTGGGCTCGTAGGCGCGGCGACGCCAGCGCGCCAGCATCGCCCGCGCCCTCTCTCGGGCCGCCTGGCGCGGCGCGCGCGGGCGGCCCTGGCCACCGGGTGCCGTGCTCACGGGCCGGCCCTCTTCTCCCCGCAGTCACAGCGGGGACATCCGTTGTCGAGCACGATTTTCCACACCCCCCGCCTCTTGCCGCCAGGTGGAGTTGAAGGTCGCGACGCGCCTGCCGTCCGGGGCGACTACCGGGCCTGAAGTGAGGGCGAGTGTCCCCGACGCCACCACCGCCACTCGCTCCGGGGCCCACGAGAACGGTGCGGGGGGCCTTGCGAAGAACCGCTTCCAGCCCTCGGCCACGGCGTCACGCCCGTGCAGCACGGTGTTGCCGGCGAACACCGCCTCGTCGGCGAGGAAGGAGATGAACGCGGCATGGTCGCGGCCGGCCATGGTGCGGGCGAATGCTTCCTCGACCGCGCGCGCCTGCGCCTTGAGTGTCTCAAGATCTTCACTCGCCCCAGCCGTTCCGGCCAGGAAGGTGAGGAGGAGTGTTGCCCGCACGGCGCGTCTCGTCATTGTGTGCCTCCCCGATGCTCGGCGCGGCCATACGGCCGCAACCAATGTACTGCTGCGGGGCGACACTGACATTCTCTCCGAACAACCTGGCGGGATCATCTCGAGAGGGCGGCGACGCCGGTGATGGGAGGCGAACGCAGGGGCGTGGGCGAGCCGCCCCCCGTCGCTCACCGGCCCCTTGCTACCATGCGTGCGGGGAGGCGCTGGCGGGTATGGACAACGTGCTGCTCGTGCTGGTCGGGGTGCTGGTGGGTGTGGCGGCGTCGTTTACCGGCCTGGGCGGGGGTTTTCTCATGGTGCCGCTGTTGCTGCTGCTTGGACACTCGGCCCAGAAGGCGGTGGGCACGTCCTTTCTGGCCATCCTGGTGATCTCGCTGTCGGCGCTGCTGGCACACAACAGGCTGGCCAACGTGGACTACCGCCTGGGGATTCTGCTGGGGGCGGGCGGCATCGTCGGCGCGCAGATCGGCTCGCGTCTGGTCGAGCACGTCTCGACGGCCTCGTTCAAGCGGATTTTCGCCGTTGTGTTGGTGGCCCTCGCGGCGTACCTGTTCCTCAAGAGGTGAGATTGTCCTTGCCTTAAGGCGGTTCGACAAGCGCCGCGACGGCGCCCGCCGGATCGCGGATGATCGCTAGCCTTCCCCGGCGCTCCGGCGTACCCGGGCCTCGCAGCACCGCCCCGCCCTGTTCACGGCAGCGAGAGAGCGCGCCATCCAGGTCAGCCACGGTGATGTGGATGAGCCACAGCGCAGGCGGGCCTCCGTTGACCCCGCGTGCGTGACAGATGCCCGCCACGGGATCTTCACTTCCGGGGGCATGCATGACCCAATGTCTGACCTGGCGCCTGCTCGGCAAGCTGCCCCGCTGAGGGGTCTGGCAGGCAATCCTACAATGGTCTTGTGACGCGAACGGTTCACATCGCCGGCGGGGGGGTGTCAGGGTTGGCGGCGGCTGCGCTGCTGGCCGGTCGTGGGGTGGCGGTGGAGGTGCACGAGCGCAAGGCGAGGGGTGGCGGGCGGTTTGCGGGCGGCTGGCAGGTTTTAGAGAACGGGTCGTGCGCGGAGGATGCGCTGTCCGAGGTCAAGCACCTCGGCATCGATTGCTGCTTCGACATCGTGCCGGCGAGGAATGCGATCTTTCTCGACAGTGCCGGCAGGGTGTACGAGGTTCAAAGCGCCGATCCCTTCGCCTACTTCGTGCGCCGCGGCAGCGGGGAAGGGACGCTCGATGCTGCCCTCTGGCGGCAGGCGAGAGAGGCGGGCGCCGTGTTCTCCCCCCACGCCGGTGCCCCTGCCCGGGTCGATGTGGTCGCCACCGGTCCTCGCCAGGCGGACGGAGTGGCGAGAGAGGTGGTGTTCTCCTCCGACCTCGCTGACACCGTGGCGGTCCTGTTCGATCCGCGGCTCACGCCCAGCGGCTATGCCTACCTCTTCTGTCTGGACGGCCACGCCACGTTCGGGGTCGCGCAGGTGCGGGGCGTCGCCGGCCTGGCGCGGGCGCGCGAGCGGGCGTGGCAGCGCTTTCGGGAGGTGCTGGGCGGATTTCGCGTGGACCTCATCCACGAGGGCGGACAGTTCATGAACTTCTCCATTCCCGCACACCTGTCCGGGCGCGACGGTCGGTGGTACGTCGGGGAGGCCGCCGGTGTGCAGGATTACCTTTTCGGACTGGGCAACCGCCTGGCTCTGCGCTCCGCGGCGCTGGCGGTGGACGGGTTACTGGGCCGCTGGGACCAGGCGGCCTTTTCCAGCCGCATTCGCCAACCGATGATCACCAGTGTGGCGCTGCGCTTTGCCTACGAGCGGGCGGGCAGGAGAACGTTCGCGGCGCTGTGCCGGACGGCGGCCGCCGGTGACTTTCGCGAGATTCTCGTGCGACTCCAGCGCCCGCGCCCGGCGGTGCGGGCCCTGTCCCGGCTGGTCATGGCGGCGTGGCGCGAGCGCCGCGGCTGCCGTCATGCGCCGGTGTGCGGCTGGTGCCGGAGGCGGCAACGATGAGCGCGGCGCGGGCCGCGGTTCGGGCGCTGACCAAACGCCGCGGCGCGAACTTCTCGCTCGGGTTTCGCCTGCTTCCCCCCGCCAAGCGGCGCGCCGTGTACGCCGCGTACGCCGCCTGCCGCGTGCCCGACGACATCGTCGACGAGGCCGAGGGCGGCGCCGATTTGGCACAGCTGCGCGCGCGGCTGGACGGTTGGGCGGCCGAGATCGAGGCGACCTACGCGGGGTATCCAGGCACGCAGGTCACCCGCGCCCTGGCCGAGGTATTGCGCGAGTTCGCCATCCCTCGCCGGGCGCTGCTCGACCTGATCGAGGGGTGCCGTATGGATCTCGAGCGCTCGCGGTACGGTTCCTTTGCGGAGCTGGAACGGTACTGTGACCTGGTTGCCGTGACTATCTCCGATATCTCGCTGGCGATTTTCGGGCTGGTGAGGGAGGAGGGGCGGGCGCTCGGCCGGCACCTGGCACTCGCGCTGCAACTTTCCAACATCTGCCGCGATGTGCGAGAGGATGTGACGAGGGGACGGGTCTATCTTCCCGAGGAGGAACTTGCCGCCTTTGGCGTCGGCGTGAACGACCTCTTCTCTGGCCAGATTGATACAGCCGCCTACCGCGAGCTCATGACCTTCCAGTGCCGCCGGGCCCGCGCCTACTTCGCCGCCGCCAAGGGGTTGACCGATTGTCTATCTTGGGATTCGCGAGCGGCGGTGCGGGTGATGGGGGGCGTGTACAGGCGCATTCTGGATCGCATTGCCCGCGACCCGGTGGCGGCGTTTCATCGGCGGGTCGAGCTGCCGGGATGGCAGCGCTGGTGCGCGGTGGCGAGCGGCCTGTGCGGCAGGCCGTTCGTGGCCGCCTGATGCCAGTGTGCGAAGATGGGCGGGGTTGAGGGGAGAGTGACCCGAGAGGAACTGCTGCTGCTGGCTGAGTACGACCGCTGGGCGACCGGCCGGGTGCTTGGCGCGGCGGCGCGGCTGTCTGGCGAGGTGTGGACACGGCCGGTCGCCTCCCGCCTGCCGTGCGTGCGGGATGCCCTCGTGCACCTGGTGAACTCTGCCGTCGTCTGGCTCGCCCGCTGGCAGGGACGCCCGCTGGCGACCGGGTTTCGCGCCGCGGCGTTTCCTTCGGCCGACGCTCTCCAGGCGCGCTGGCGCGAGGTGAGCACTTCCGTGCGGGAGTTCCTCGAGACGATCTCCGAGGCGCGTCTGCAGGCTCCGCTCGCCTATCGCACCACCACCGGCCGGGAACGGAGTGAGGTACTGGAACTGACCGTTCTCCACCTGATGACGCACGCGGCGTATCATCGCGGCCAGGTCAACGCGGTGATCCGGCTCCTGGGGGACACGACGGTGCACACGGACTTTCTGCACTTCCTGCGCGTTCGCGGGTTGGAAGAAGGGTGACGGACAGGCTGCGGGCCGACGTGGCGGTGATTGGCGCCGGACCGGCGGGAGCCGCGACCGCCGTAGCGCTCGCCGAGCAGGGGGTGCGCGTGGTTCTGCTCGATCGCGCCCGCTTCCCGCGCGACAAGGTGTGCGGTGATGGGCTGCTGCCGGACGCCTTCGCGCCGCTGGAGCGGCTGGGGGTGCTGGCGGATGTGCGCGGGACGGCCCAGGCCGTACGGGGGATCCGCTTTCAGGCGCCGTCGGGAGCGCGGGGCTTCGTACCGGTGCCGGGACTGGTGATTCCCAGGGCGCAGCTGGACGCCATGCTGGTTGCGAGGGCACGCGTCGCGGGTGCGAGCGTCGTGGAGGGAGTGGGTCTCGAGGGCTTCGAAGGCGAGCGGGGGCGGTGGCGGGCCGCAGCTTTCTCTGCACCTGTGGCGGGGGCCCGGATGAGGGTGGAGGCGGGTTGGTTCGTGCTCGCGACGGGGTCCTCGCCGCGGCCCCGCCAGCTAGCCGGGCTGCGGGCAGCCCCGCGGGCAGGGGCGGCGGTGCGTGGCTATGTGCGAGTTTCTGCCCTGGCTTGTGACGAGCTCATGGTCCTTTTCCAGCGGCGTCGGCTGCCACGCGGCTACTACTGGGCGTTTCCCGTGGGGGACGGCGTGTTCAACGTCGGGTGTGGCGTTTTTCGCAGCCGCGCCGGTGATCCCTCGCTGATCGAAGAGGCTCGACGCTTCGCTGGCGAGCTGGGGGTCGGCGGCGAGCCAATGGCGACCCGGGGGGCGCCGCTGCAATCGTCGTTTCCCAGGGTCGAGGCGGCGCGGGGGAACGTGCTGGCGGTGGGAGACGCCGCCGGCCTGGGGCGACCGTTCTCCGGCGAGGGGGTTGGCCCGGCGCTGGAGAGTGGCCTACTCGCCGCGGAGGCGCTGACGGCGGCGGGCACGAACCCGGAGCGGCTCTACTGGCGCGCCTTGAAGCGTCGGTTTGGACGCGAATTCGCCGCCTATCGCTGGGGCGAGCGGCTGCTGAGACTACCCTGGCTGGTCGACGCCCTGGTTCGCCGCGTCGAGGTCTCGTCATTCGCCCGCGCCCGGGTCAACTCGGTGCTGGCCGCTCACGCTTCTCCCGCCTCGGTCCTTTCGGTGCGCGGCGTCGGCCGACTGTTGCTGGGTCGTTAGGGTCTGGCCCCCTGCGCGATCCAGCGGGCCACCAGGTCGATCTGTTCCTGCGGCAACTTGGTGGCGGTGAGGAGGCCGCGGGGCATTCCCCTGCCCTCGGCATGGGTGTGGGCGAGCTTGCGCCAAAGGTAGGAAGCTGCCGGGTCGCCGGCCTTGACGAGGACAACCTGCGCTTCGTTCTGCGAGGGGCGGTCGATCATGGCGGCCACGGCATCGGCCCCCAACAGGTCGAGGCCCTTCTTGGGGCGCCTGGGTCCGTGGCAGTCGCCGCACTCCTTTTCGAAGATGGGGCGCACGGCGGCGGCGTAGGAGAGCGGCTCGTCCGCTCTCGCAGCAACGATTGCGAGCGCGGTGAGAGGGCCGAGAAGGATAAGGGCAGTGGGTCGCACGCCAGACTCCTTTCCGGGGACGGCTGAGGGAGGGCTACCCCGTACGTAAGAAAGTGTAGCGTCCGGGCTAGACTACCGTCAGTGCGCATCGTCACGTCCCATCTGGGGGCCGACTTCGACGCCTTGGGAGCCATGGCGGGGGCGCGCCTGCTCGATCCCGCAGCACGGCTGGTGTTCGCCGGGTCGCAGGAGGCGGCCGTGCGGAGGTTTCTCATCGCCGAGCGCGTGCGGTTGCCGGAGGTGCGGGTGCGCGATCTGAGGCGCGCCAGGATCGAATCGGCGATCGTCGTGGATTGCTCGTCGGCACGCCGGCTGGGAGAGGTGGGTGAACTTGTCCTGGCATCCGGATGCCCGGTCACGGTGATCGATCATCATCCGGTGCCGGAGGACCCTATCCCCGCGGCGGAGCGCCTGACCGCGGAGGTTGCTTCGACCTGTACGGTCCTGGTGGAAGAACTGCAGCGCCGCGGCATCTCCCCCGACCCCATCACCTCCTCGCTGATGCTCCTAGGTGTGTACGAGGATACCGGCGGGTTGACGTATCAGGACACGGCGGCGGCGGACGCGCGTGCGGCGGCGTGGCTGCTGGAGCACGGCGGCCGGCTGGAGTGGGTTCGCCGGTACGTGCTGCGGCCGCTTGAACCCGAACAGCTAGACCTGCTCAACCGCCTGGTGGAGGGTGCGGTCGAGCATGTCATCGGCGGGGTGCGGGTGGCCATTACCATGGTACGTCCCGACGAGCGGGTGGAGGAGGCGTCGTACGTGGTCCACCGCTGGGCCGAGATCTTCGATGTGCCGGTCGTCCTGGCGATCCTTGAGGTGCCGCCCCAACTGGTCGTCATTGCCCGCTCCACCACCTCACTGGTGGACGCCGGGCGGCTGCTGGGAGCCCTGGGTGGGGGTGGCCACGGCACCGCCGCTGGCGCCCGGGTGCGGGACCGCAGCGCCGTGGAGGTGGCGCAGGAGTTGCTGGCGGGGATCACGCGCATGGTGTCGTCGGCGGTGACCGCGGGGAGTATCGCCACTCCCTACCTCCATACCTGCGATGCCGAGGATTCGGTCGAGCGTGCCAAGGACCGGGTGCTGCGGCTGCGCATCAACGCCATCCCGGTGGAGCGTGACGGAGCCCTGGTCGGCATCGTCACCCGCCAGGTGCTGGACCACGCGCTGGCGCAAGGGCTGCGCGAGAGAGCGGTGACGACCGTGATGCGTCCCCACGTTCCAGTTGTGCCAGCCAGCGCCACCGTGGATGAGGTGGAGCGCGCGTTCATGGAGGAGCAAGCGCGGCTGCTGGTCGTCGAGCTGCCCGATGGATTCGGGGCGATCACTCGCATGGATCTGTTCCGGCGGCTGTACCAGCGCCAGTTGGACGAGGGCGGGCGCGTGGACCGGCGGGTCGCCGGTTCGCGCCTGGTCACCCACAACGTGGAGCATCGCCTGCGGCGAGGGTTGCCCCCCGGGTGGCGGGAGCCCCTCGAGGTGCTGGGCGAGGTGTCCAGTGAGATGGGGATGCGCGCCTTCTTGGTCGGGGGGGCGGTGCGCGACGCGTTGCTGGGACGGCCTCTCGAGGACTGCGACGTGGTGGTCGAGGGGAACGGCCTGATGGTGGCCGGGGCGTTGGTGGAGCGACTCGGCGGGCGCTACCATCCCCATGAACCGTTCCTCACCGCGGCGGTGCAGCTGCCGGGGGGGGTGCGCATCGACGTCGCCACGGCTCGCACGGAGTTCTACCGCACGCCCGCGTCGCTCCCCGAGGTGGTGAGCTCGGCGCTCCGGCAGGACCTTTACCGGCGCGACTTCACCATCAACGCCATGGCCATCGCATTGACTCGCGGTCGCTTCGGCGAACTGCTGGACTACTTCGGCGGTCAGAAGGACCTACAGCGCCGCCAGATCCGCGTGCTGCACTCGCTCTCCTTCCTGGACGATCCGACCCGCGCCATCCGTGCCGTGCGCTTCGCTGTCCGCCTAGGGTTCGAGATCGCCGCCGAGACCCGGCATCTGGTGCGTGTCGCCGTCGAGGAGAAGGTCTTCGCACGGCTGTCCAGCGGCCGACTGCGTGACGAGCTGCTTGACCTCCTCGACGAGGTCAACGTCACCGCCGCGCTGAGTGAACTGGATCGCCTGGGAGTGCTGGAGGAGGTGATTCCAGGCGTGCGCTGGAACGTGTCGGCCAGGCGTCTGCTGCACGAGCTCGAGGCGCTGCTGACCTGGGCGACTCTCGAAGGTGTGTTCGCGGGGCCTCGCTGGCACGCTTTCGTCCCGGCGCTGGCGTTCCGCACCGGCGAGGAGGGGAGCAAGGAGATGGTGAGCCGCCTGTCGCTCAGCGGCGAGCTTGCACGCACCGTGCTGGCTGCCCGCGCCGAGGTGGAGGGGTTGCTGGCCACCGCCTCGCGGGCGAGAGCGCGGACCTCCGGCCTGCTCGCCGCGGTTGAGCGAGTGCCCAGCGTGCTGGCGCTGGTGGCCATGGCAACCGCCGGGGAGGAGGCGCGGTTCCGGCTGCACCAGGCGCTCTCCCTGGTGCGGCGGGATCCCTTACCGATCAGCGGCGCGGACCTCGTGGCGGCCGGGATGAGTCCGGGTCCGGCCGTGGGAGAGGCGCTGAGGCGCACCAGGGCCGCCCTCGTCGACGGCGATATTCAGGCCGAGCAGGCTCTGGCTTTCGCGCTGGGGATAGGTCGGGGGAAGGCCAGGCCATGATCTCGCTGATCCTCGCCGTGGCTGCGCTGGCGCCTCCGACCCATCTGGTTGAGCGTGTCACCAGGAGCGGCGACAGCTCGATGCGGTTGACCGTTTTCCGCGACCACATCGCGGTGCTTGCGCTCCGTTGGGGGCAGGCGGAGCCGCGGATCACCCGCGTGCGTCTCGACGACGTCGAGTACGCGGTGCTGGCGCAGGTCGTGGAGGAGTGCCATGGCGAGCTGGTGCAGCCGTTGCCCCTCCAGGACGCCCTCGAGGGTGGAAAGACGGAGTTTCGACTGGCGCCGCCCGACAGGGACCCCATTGTCGTAACCCTGTCGCACACGGCGGTGCGAACCCTCGCGGCCGCGCGGCTGGAGAAGGCGCTGGACGAGCTGCAACGCCGCATCGAGCAGACCCCCCCGGGGGCGGAGGACCTCAGCGAGTGGGAACCGGCGCTGGGCGACAGGGTCCTGCTGGCGGACGGCCGGGAGGGGCGAGTGGCGGCATTGCTGCCGTCGTCAGGGGGCGTTCTCGTGCAACTCGATGTCGGGCCGGTGAGCGAGTACGTCGGCATCGACGAGCTGCGCCGCAAGGCGGTGAAGAGGCTTGAGCCATGAGGATCACTGGAGGCGAGTGGGCGCGGCGGAGAATCCAGGGCCCGCGTCGCGGCGACGATCTCCGCCCCACCCCCGATGCGCTTCGCGAACAGGCCTTTACCGTGCTTGCGCCCGACCTGGAGGGAGCCGCATTCCTGGACCTCTTCGCCGGGACCGGCGTGAACGCGCTGGAGGCGCTCTCAAGGGGGGCCGCCCTGGCGGTCGTGGTGGAGTGCGAGCGGCGGTCGCTGGCGGTGTTGCAAATGAACCTGACGCTGCTGGAGGCGCACGGTCGGGTCGAGATCGTCATGGCGCCGGCTGACGCGGCGCTCGATCGGCTGGGTCGGGAGGGGGCGCGGTTTCCTCTGTGCTGGTGCGATCCACCCTTCCCCCGCTGGGAGTTGGGGCTCGATGCGCTGGCGCTGGCACGGGCGCTCGGGGTACTTCCGGCAGGGGCGTTGGCTGTGCTGGAAGCGCCCCCCCGTACCACGGTGGACGCGGAGGGGTTCGAGGTGATCCGGCTCCTGCGCGGCGCGTTTCTCTTGCGCGTTCGCTGATCGTGGTGGAGGTGGAAAGGAGGGCGAGATGGAACTTCTGGAGGCTTCTCGCTGTGTGCTGGTGGTGATCGACCTGCAGGGGAAGCTTCTGGAGATGGTCTACCGCTCCGATATGGTCGTCGGAGCGTCCGTGCGCCTGCTGCGGATGGCCGAGCTGTTCGGCGTTCCCGTGGTGCTGACTGAACAATACCCCCGCGGCTTGGGGGTCACGCACCTGCAGGTGCGCGCCGCCTTCGAGGCGCTTACCGGCGGCAAGCGTTTCGTCGAGAAGGTGTCGTTCGGGTGCTGCGGCGAGGCAGCCTTCATGGCCGCCGTTGACGAGCTCTGTCCGCACCTCGCGCCGGCGCGGCGGCAGGTGGTGGTGGCCGGCATCGAGGCACACGTCTGCGTGATGCAGACGGTGATCGAGCTGCTGCGAGACGGCCACCACGTGCACGTGTGCTGGGACGCGGTCAGCAGCCGCGGGGAGGAGTACCGGCTTCACGCCCTAAAGCGCATGCGGCAGGCGGGCGCGGTGGTCACCAACCACGAGTCAGTGGGCTTCGAGTGGGCGCGCGAGAAGGATCACCCCGCGTTCAGAGCTTTTTCCGCGCTTCTCAAAGAGGGACAGCTGGTGGGCTAGGACCGTGCGAGGTGACGCCGAGCCTCCCGCGGCTGGGCCATCGATCGGGGGCGCTTGACTTTGTCGCAGCCAGGCGCGACGTTTTGAGAGGAACGCCGGCGACCGTCGGAGGAAGGCCGAAGGGGGTGAGGCGATGCGCTCGTATCTGGTGTTCACGGGAACCGGGCCGATCCTGATTCTGACCACCTTCGCGAGTGTGACGGACCCGCGGTTGGTGGAGAAACTCAGGCACAAGGGCATCGAGAAGTTCATCGCGCACGAGGTGTCAGTCGACCGGACGCGGGAGCTGTACGGGGTGCCGTTCGAGGTGATCGCGCAGGACCTCGCCGGAAGCCAGGACGTGCGCGTGCTGGACTTCAACGGACACCACATCTTCGCCAACTTCCGCCTGGCCGAGCTGGGCGAGCCGATCAAGCACGGCGACTGAATCGGTCGCCTACTGGAGAGCGGGGACGGCGCCGAGGCCTCAACCCGCTGGCCGGGGGGTAGCACCAGGGCGCTGCGGGCGGCTGTGGCCGTTGTCGATGGGTGCCAACGCGGCGGTTGGCAGGGTAGTCGGGAACGCGCCTCGCACAACGCTGCCGGCCCTGCTGCGCCCCCGGGGGCAGGCTGGCGTGGTGTGAACCGTCCGCGCGACGCCTGCGAGCCGGGGGTGGAGGTCAGGATGAAACGTGCGATGCCTGTACGGTGTAGCCCGTGCGGGCGCCAAAGGCGGCCGGGTCGCGAAGCGCCAGGAGGTTGCAGCAACCGATCGCGGGCTGGGGGGTGGGCAGAGGCACGAGGAGCCGCTGGCGAACGCTGAACGTATAGCTTTCGAATCCGCTCTCCGAGAGGAAGGAGTACAGGTCGGCCAGGGCATAGCCGTAGCGTGCGCAGTGCTCCTCGCACGCCTCGTAGAGCACCGCCGCAACCCGTTCCAAGGTGGCACGAGCCCCGGCGAGGGCAGAAAGCTCGTACCCTTCGACGTCGATCTTGAGGAGCGCGATGCCTTGCTGGGCCGCGAGGTCGAGCGTGTCCAGACGGCGGACGGGGACTCGCAGGGTTGCGTGGCTCGTCGGCACAACCGAGTTCTCGTCGTCCTCCCAACGGTCACTGAAGGCGACTTCCCCGTCTCGGTCCCCGATCGCCAGGTTGAGGGTGGTGATGCTGGTGCGCGCATTTCGGCGCACGTTCGCTTGCAGGTACCAGAAGATTCGCGGGTGGGGTTCGATGGCGAACACCGAGCCTTGTTCACCTACCCACTGGGCAGCGGCGAGAGCGTGCGTTCCGACATTGCTTCCCACGTCCACGACCACGTCGCCGGGCCGCAGATAGGCGGCGAGGAGGAGTTCGTCGTCCAGGCGGGCGCGATTGTCAACAAAGAGGGAGGTGGAGAGGGAGGTGGGGAAGTAGGTGAGGACATAACCACCGCGCTTGATGGAAAAGAACGTGGTTGTTCCTGTCTGGAGCAATACCTCGGCCGCGAGGCGTTTGCAGAAGTGCCCGCTGGCGCGAGCCGAACGGAAGACCGTGGCGAGTTTCCGGGCTATCGACATCCGCACGTCACCTGCCCGGTGGCGACACCGTGGTCACCGTGCGTACCAGCGACAGACGGTCTCCACGCGCCTCAAGCCGCAGTCCGACAGTGGCAAACAGTGCGGGCAGCCGCGCCAGCGGCAGACCGACGACCGCTTGCACGTTTCCCTTCACGCGCTCAACGAGCATGGCGCCCTTCCCTTGCAGGGCGTAGGCGCCCGCTTTGTCGCGATGCTCGCCGGTGGCGAGGTACCACCGCAGGAGATCCTCGGAAAAGGCGGTGAAGACCACGGTGACCGCGTCCAGGTGCGATGCCTCACGGCCGGCCCAGCAGACCACCGTGGCGGTCAGGACGGTGTGGGGTCGACCCCGGAGCCGTCGCAGCATTCTCGCGGCGTCGTCGAGGTCGGCCGGCTTGCCGAGCACCTCATCGCCGACGACCACCGAGGTGTCGGCAGCAATCACCGCCGCGTTCGGGTCGGCGGTGGCGACGGCGCGCGCCTTGGCGCCGGCGACGCGCTGGACGTGCACGACGGGAGGTTCATGGGCCCTTCTGGTCTCATCGATTTTCGGGATCGCGTGGGTCACCGGCAGGCCGAGGCGGTCGAGTAACTGCCGCCGTCTGGGGGAGGACGAGGCGAGCACGATCGACAGCTCAGACTCGCTCACAGAGCACTCACTCTCTCTCCGGGAGTGGCCTGACGAGCACCACCGACCGGCTGTCATCGACGATCTCGACGGCCGTGCCAGCCGGCAGAGACTCGCCACTGGCGCTGCGGGCGGCGAGAAGAACGGCCGGTTCTGAGTCTGCCAGGCGAATCTGGCCGAAGCCACCGGCAACGATGTCGAGCACCACGGTGGCGTGCCGAGAGGTGGACCGCCGCTGAGGTGACCGAGCGCGGGTCAGTCGGGTTGCGACCACCACGAGAGTCACGATGATCACGGCAAAGAAGATGAAGCCCAGGGTCATGGGTTGATTGTACCCGGTGGTTGGCGACGGCGTCGGGCGCCAGAGTTTTTCCGGGGGGGCGCTGACCCGGGCTCGTTCGGGCCTCGACCACGGTACTACCCGGACGTGGAGATGGGCGTGGGCTTGCCGTGTGCGTCGACGTTCACATAGGTGATCACGGCGTCGGTGACCCGTCTGGGGGCGGGATCGCACTGCAGCCGCTGCGCCTCCACGATGACGCGAACGGCGATCGATGTGGTGCCGATACGGATGAGCTCGCCGTAGAACGATACGACGTCGCCCACGTGCACGGGCTGGTGGAACACCACCTTGTCCATGGCCACCGTGACCACCCGCGAAGCGCCGTGCATGTGGGCCTCGATCGCCCCCGCCTGGTCGATATAGGACAGGATGATGCCGCCGAAGATGGTGCCGTGGGGGTTGGTATCACGCGGTAGCAGGGTGACGCGGATGGCAGGCTGGCGGGACTCCAGGATTGGCATGGAGATGAGGATACTCTGGCCGCGCGCGGCGCGGCGACCGGGCGGCGGAGGCATGTGCTAGTGTTCGCTGCAGAGGGCGGGGGTGAGGCGGTGTCGAGACGGTTCTGGAAGGAACTGCACTGGCAGATCTTCTTTGCCATGCTGGCAGGGCTCGCCAGCGGCGCGCTGTGGCCGGAGGCGACGGCGGCCCTCGGCTTTCTCGGGGACATCTTTCTCAAGCTTCTCAAACTCATCATTATCCCGCTGATCGCCTTCTCACTCGCCGCCGGTGTGGCGTCGATCGGGGACTTGCGAGGAGTCGGGAGGGTCGGCGCCAAGACCTTTCTCTACTACCTGATAACCACCGCCTCGGCGATCACCATCGGTCTGGTGCTGGTCAACCTCGTTCAGCCGGGGAAGGGGGTCGTGCTGCCGCTGAAGGAGGCGCCGCAGTCGGTGCTGGAAGGCAAGACCACGGTCGGGGAGATCCTCATGGGGATCATTCCGGACAACCCGGTCGCCGCCATGGCCACCTCCAATTACTTGCAGGTGATCTTCTTCGCCCTCGCGGTCGGGGCCTTTTTGACGTTGCTGGAGGGGGAGCGCCGGCGAGTGTGGATGCTCTTCGTGGAGGGGGGCTTCGACCTCTTCATGAAGATGACCACCGCGATCATCCGCCTGGCGCCCATCGGGGTTTTCGCTCTTCTTGGCCGCACCATCGCTCAGGTGGGTCTGACCGTGCTGCAGCCGCTCGCCTGGTACATGCTCACAGTCGCGTCAGCCCTGGCTCTGCAGGCCGTGGTCGTGCTGCCGATCCTGATCAAGGTGATGGGACACCGTAGTCCAGCCGCCTACGCGCGGGCCTTCGCCCCCGCGCTGCTGACCGCGTTCTCGACGGCCTCGTCGAACGCCACGCTGCCCGTCTCGATGCAGTGCGCCACGGATCGAGCCGGAGTGTCGGCGCGTATCGCTACCTTCGTTCTGCCGCTGGGGGCGACCGTCAACATGAACGGTACCGCCCTCTACGAGGCCGTTGCCGCACTCTTCATCGCCCAGGTGTACGGCATCGAATTGACCCTCACGCAGCAACTGATCGTGCTCCTGACATCTCTGTTGGCGGGCATCGGCTCGGCCGGGATTCCCATGGCAGGACTGGTCATGATGGCCATCGTGCTGCGCAGCGTCGGCCTGCCGCTCGAGGGGATCGGCTACATCCTCGGTGTCGACCGCATCCTCGACATGGCGCGCACGACGGTCAACGTATGGGGAGACATGGCAGGTTGTGCGGTGGTGGGGCACAGCGAAGGAGGGTGACCCATGCGGGGAAGTGCTGTCGCGATCGTTGTGATGCTCCTGGGCTCCATTTCTCTCGCACAGGTTCGCGATCCGGTCGTTCTGGTCTTCAAGGCCCAGGTCGAGGTGGAGAAGAAGCTGGTGGCCACCAACCTGGCGGAGATGGAGAGAGTTCAGGACCAACTCCGCGCCGCCGGTGAACGCCTCATGCGCCTGGGGGACGATCTGCTTCGCGCCGAGCGAGAGGGCGAAGACATGGCCAGCTTCGCCTCGCGGGTGGCGGATCTGCGGCGGGCCGAGGCCGAGGTGACCCAGGCCATCGCCACCGCGCAGCAGTTGCGGGCGACGCTGGCTGCCCGGCGAAGCACGCTCGAGCAGTTCCAGGCTGAGATTGCACGGCTGGAGGCTGGTGGGAAGACAGGCGACGAGGTATCGGGCCGCTGGCAGGTGGCCGTCGAGCCCGGAGGGTTGAAGGGCACCTTCGATCTGGAACTTTCGGGCACGATCGTCACCGGTGTCTACTCCCTGGCGGGGGGGTGGAAGGGCTCGCTGCGGGGGACGCTGATCGGCTCCAGCCTGCGACTCGAGCGAATCGACGCGCAGCTTGGCTTCGTGGCCGTGTACACCGGCCGAGTGGTGACGCGGGGCGACGAGAAGCGACTGGAGGGGCGCTGGGACGCCACGAATCTGGTTGCGGGCGGGCCCGTTTCAGGCACCTGGGTCGCCCGCCGAGACACGGCCCCTTAGGACGCTGTCAAGGAGGCCGCTGGGCCGGGAACGCGCTGTGTCGCTGGCGGGCATGGTGGCGGCCGGAGGGTCGAAGCTGGGTCCGGAGGACCGCAGATGTTGCCGTAGACCGGCACGGGGGGAGAAAGAAGAGATGCTGAAGAATCCTTTGATGACAGCGGTAGCCGGTGTTCTTCTTGGGTTCTTTCTGGGGTACGCCGTCGGCCAGCAGCAATCCGCGGCGCCGCAGCAAGGGGGGGCGATGCGGGCGGATGACCCTCACGCGGGTGTGCCCGGAGCGCCACCCCTCTCCGGTATGCCTCAGCAACCCCCTGACGGCGGCCGCACCATGGCCACGGCCAACCCGCAGCTGCTGGAGCTCGTTCGGGAGCTGGAGCGGCTCCTCGCCGCAGACCCCGGCAACTACGAGCACCTCGTGCAGATGGGAAACGTGCAGTACGACCTGTCCAACTGGCCGAAGGCGGTCGAGTACTACGAGAAGGCGCGGGCGGTCCGCGACGATTCCGCCGACGTGATGACCGATCTTGCCGTGGCCTACCGCGAGGTCGGGCAGCCGGGCAAGGCGATCGAGCTGCTGGACCGCGCCGCCGCGCGCAGCGTGGCGCACTGGCAATCCCGCTACAACGCAGCTGTGGTGAGGCTGTTTGATCTCAACGATGTGGCTGGCGCGAACGAGGAGCTGGCCAAACTCAAGGCCCTTCGCGCGACCGTCAAGGAAATACCCGACCTGACTCGGCTGGAGCAGGAGATCGCGCGGCGCCAGCGGTGACGCGCACCGTTATCCTCCTGGTGTTGCTGTACGTCATCTGGCGCATCGCTGGGTTGTTTGGGCGCCAGCGGCGGCGGGAGTACCTGCGGCAGCAGGAGACGATGGGAGCGCTGCAGTTGGTGCGTTGCGACCGCTGCGGCAGCTACGTGAGTCCGGACGAGGTGCGCGAGGAGGGACGCTGGCCGGCTCGCCGGCTGGTGTGCGCTGCGGGGTGCGGCGGCGAGAACGGGAGTGCCGACCCACCCGACGTCCATTCGAGGGGTCGCGGATGATCGCCGAGGAGGCGCAGCGGCGCGCTGAACTGGTCGCCGTGGGGGCGGCCCTGGAGCGCCAGGGCTTGCTGCGCGGGCGCGAGGGCAATCTCTCCTGCCGGCTGCACGACGGCACTGTGCTGGTGACTCCTCGGGGGGTTCCCAAGGGACGGCTGGCATGCTCCTCCCTGGTGTGCCTGGGGCTCGACGGAGCGTTGCCACTGGACGCCTCAAGCGAGGTGGGGATGCACCTGGAGGTCTACCGAAGGGTCGCCAGTATCAAGGCCATCGTACATGCCCATCCTCCCGCGGTGCTGGCGCTCACTCTGGCGTGGCCATGCGATCCTGCACCCGATCCGTCGCTGCTCGCCGAGGGGGAGGTGCTGCTGGCGGCGGTGGGGGTGATTCCTCCGCACCCCCCGGGTTCCCGCGAGTTGGCCGCTGCCGCCGCTGCCACGTTGACCGGCACGCCGGTGGCGGTGATGCTGCACCACGGCGCCGTGGCGGTGGCCGAGGGCCCGCTGCAGGCGCTGGAGCGGATGGAGTTGCTGGAGCTTCTGGCCCGCGTGGAGCTGTTGCGCCGTGGACGAGCCATCCCCGCTTCCTGAGGCGCATGGCTTTTTGCCGCGGACGCCGCTGGCGGAGCGGGTGCGCCCGTGTTCTCTCGATGAGGTGGTCGGCCAGGAGGCTCTCCTGGGCACAAACGGCGCTCTCCGCGCCATCGTCGCTCGCCGGGAACTGCCGTCGCTGGTGCTATGGGGGCCGCCAGGGTGCGGCAAGACGACGTTGGCGCGACTGCTGGCGCAGGAGGTGGACGCCGAGCTGGTGGCCTTCTCGGCGGTCTCGGCGGGCGTCAAGGAAGCCCGCGAGATCATGGAACACGCGCGCCGGCGGCGGCGCGGCAGCGGGCGGACGACGGTGCTGTTCGTCGACGAGGTGCATCGCTTCAACAAGGCGCAACAGGATGCGTTCCTGCCCTTCCTGGAAACCGGCGACATCTCCCTGATCGGCGCCACCACCGAGAACCCCTCCTTCGAGCTCAACCGCGCGCTGCTCTCTCGTGTCAAGGTGTACGTGCTCGACCCCCTGGACGAGGCAGCGATTCGGACGCTCCTGCGGCGGGCGCTGGACAACGTCGAGCGGGGTCTCGGGGGGCGTGGCATCACCCTCCATCCGGCGGCCGAGGATGCCCTGGTGCTGGCGGCGGCCGGCGATGCGCGAGCCGCCCTGAACCTGCTCGAGCTGGCGGCGCTGGCCCTGCCTCGAGCGGGCGAGATCAGCCGGGATCTGGTGGTGCGCATGGCGCAGCGGCGCCTCGCGCTTTACGACAAGGAGGGCGAGGAGCACTATAATCTCATCTCGGCGTTGCACAAGTCCATCCGCAATTCGGACGTGGACGCCGCCCTTTACTGGCTGGCGCGCATGCTCGAGGGCGGCGCCGATCCGCGCTTTCTGGCGCGTCGCTTGCAGCGGGTGGCTTCGGAGGACGTCGGCCTCGCCGATCCCCGGGCGCTGGAACAGGCCGCCGCGGCCGCCGCTGCCGTGGAGAATATGGGCATGCCGGAGTGCGCCCTCGCCCTGGCGCAGGCGGCCGTCTACCTTGCGCTGGCGCCCAAGTCCAACGCTCTTTACACCGGCTACGGCGCGGCCCTGCAAGCCGTGCGCAACCGGCCGCCCTACGCGGTGCCGCTGCACCTGCGCAACGCTCCCACCCGGCTGATGCGCGAGCTCGGGTATGGGCAGGGGTACGAGTACGCCCACGACCTGCCGGGCAAGGTCGCCGCGATGGCGTGTCTGCCGGAGGAGTTGGCCTCTCTGCGCCTCTACCACCCCAGCGAGGCGGGCTGGGAGAAGCGGATCCGAGAGCGCCTGGCGGAGATCGCGGCGCGCCGCCAGTCGCCGCGCCGCCGATAGTCGCCGCGAGGGAGGAGGCTTCGGTCTGTGGGCGCAGCGCACGAGGTCTTGAGGGACATCATTTGGTGGGTCCCGGGTCAGGCGTGGGCCTTCAGGGGAGGTAGCGGCCGGTCATGACCCAGCCGGGTGAGGTGGCGAAGGGTCCAGCCTACTTGGTGCCCGTGACTTGGATCGTTGTCAGCCGTGTCACAATGCCGGCGTGGGGAGGGCGGCTTGAGCCACGGCGTGGCGGTGCCCGGCGGGCGCGATCCACAGGGAGCGGGGCTCATGGCTGCGGCGGACTGTCGCTTTCAAGCGGCCCTGAATGCCCGCCTGGCAGGGGCGCGGCGGCGGGCGGGTCGCCATGTGACGTGCCGGCTGGGGTGTACGGAGTGCTGCGTGGGGCCGTTCGACATCACGTTCCTGGACGCCTGGCGGTTGCGGCGCGGCCTGGCGCGGTTGGCGAGGCGGCGGCCGCGGGTGACAGCGGCGCTGGTGGCTCGGGCGCAACGACAGTGGGCGGAGATGGCTGCTGGGTTTCCAGGGGATCCGGCCAGCGGCCAACTGAGCGAGGATGACGCCGCTCGCGAGAGGTTTTTCGTGGCGTTCGCGGCCGTGCCGTGCCCGGCGCTGGAGCCGGCGAGCGGTTCGTGCGAGCTGTACGAGAGCCGGCCGGTCTCCTGCCGCACCTTCGGGCTGCCCGTTCGCTGCGGTGATCAGCTGCTGCCACCCTGCAGGCTCAACTTCACCGCGGCTGCACCGGAGGAGGTCGTTGCGGCGGCGGTAGATCCCGATCCGGGCGACCTGGAAGGGGAGTTGCTGAAGCGCTGCGGGGGAGAGGCGAGGGATACCATCGTGGCCTGGGTTCTGGCCGCGCCGCAGGAGCGATGAGTCAGGCGTCTACAGGGTCAGGCGCTGGGCCAGCCGAGTCGCTTCGGCGATGCACGCGTTGACCGCCACGCCGCCGTAGCCGTTGCCCAGCAGGTGAAGGCCAGGCACGGCGGCGGCCCCCCGCCGGACGGCGGCGACGCGGCTGGTGTGTCCCAGCGTGTACTGCGGGATGGCCTCGGAGTGGCGGACGATATGCACGAGGTCTGGCTCCGGGTTGCCACCGAGACATCCATCCAGCTCCTGGCGAACCAGAGAGATGAGCTCTTGATCCCCCAGGCGGGCCAGATGAGGGGCGCGGGCACCGCCGATCAGGGTTCGCAGCAGGGCCGCCTGTGGGGGCGCCTGGGCGGGAAACGTGCTGGAGCAGAAGATGGTACCGAGAATCCGCCGGCGCTCGCGGCCTGGCACGAGAAAGCCGAAGCCCCGGGTCGAGTGGCGGAAAGGGCGTCTGGCGGTGTAACCGGTCATCACCACCGCGATGGGGATCGAGGGAATCTCCCGCAGCGCCGCCAGCGCTCCGGCGTCGACCACCTCATCCAGAAGCGCCGCAGCGGCTGCAGGTGGGACCGCCACGACCAGCTGGCGGGCGAAAACCGTCTCGCCGGTTGGCAACTCCAGCGCGAATCCCTCGCTGGTGCGTCGCACGCGCGTCACGGTCGTGGATGTACGCACCCGACCGGCGAGAGCGGCCGCCAGCGTGTCGGTGAGCTGCTGCATCCCTCGCCGGAACGTCGTGAGGGTTCCGCCTGGTCCCGCCGGCCCGCCGGATTGGCCCGCGCCGGTCTCAGGAGCCGAGGACCGGGAGCGCTCTCGCCTGAGCGCCAGCATCGCCCGGAAGAGCGAACCGTGCGTCGCCTCCATCTCGCGCATGCGGGGGAAGGTTGCCGGCAACGAGAGCTGGCGGGAATCGCCCGCGAAGATGCCAGTAACCATCGCGTCAACCAGCACTTCCGCCGCCTCCGCGCCGATGCGGCGGCGGGCGAATTCGAAGACCGTCTCGTCGCCGGCGCGGGGACCGGGCTGGAAGGGTTCCAACAAGACGCGCAGGCGCCCCGGCAGCGACAGCACGTCCGAGCGTAGGAAGGCCGGTGGCGACAGCGGCACCCTCCGCAGCCTTCCGTCCCGCACAATGAAACGGTCGCCCGCCTCGTCGGCGGCCCGCACCAGGTCGTGCTCCAACCCGAGCTCCCGCACAAGGGCGAGGGTCTCGTCGACGTTGTCGAGGAAGCCCTGCGGCCCCCATTCGCAGCAGTACCCATCGCGCCAGTCGGTCTGGAGTTTGCCCCCCGCCCGCGGCGCCCCTTCCAGCACGACGACGTCAAGGGAGCTCCGGCGGGTGATCAGATAGGCCAGGGCAAGGCCCGAAACCCCACCGCCGACGACAGCAAGATCGCGGACGCTTTGGGCGCCGTTCCCGGTTGCGTTCGACATCCGGTCCCTCACACGGTGCGGGAGTACAGTGCCGGCGGTGTCCCGCCCCGCAAGTACTCGTCGAAGGGCATGCAGATGTTGCGGATGAAGACGCGCCCGCGAGGCGACACCCGCACCCCGCCGGCATCCACGGTGACCAGGCCGTCAGCGACGAACCCGCGTCTGAGCTCGTTCAGTTCGTCGGCGAAATGTTCATCCGGGTCGATCTGGAACGATCGGCGGAGCCAATTGAAGTCCAGATTGAACGTGCAGATCAGACGGCGAATCACTGCGGCGCGAAGCTCGTCCTCGCTGCTGCGCCACCGGCCGCGTTCCACAGCGAAGCCTCCGGAGGCCACGGCACGGCCATAGCGGGCCAGGTTCTTCTCGTTCTGTACGAAGCTGCCTCCCACGTCACCGATGGACGTGGCCCCGATGCCGATCAGGTCGCTGCCTGGCTGCACCGTGTAGCCCATGAAGTTGCGGTGGAGCGTCCCGGAGGCCAGCGCGCGCGCCAGCTCGTCCTCGGGCCGGGCGAAGTGGTCCATTCCGATGAAGGTGTATCCCGCGGACAGGAATCTCTCGGCGGCGGCGCGGAAGATCAGGAACTTCGCCCAGCCGCGCGGCAGGGGGAGGGACTCCAGTTCGCGCTGGTGGGGTTTGATCCAGGGGACGTGCGCGTAGGAGAAGACCGCGACGCGGTCGGGCGCCAGGGCGGCGATCACATGCTCAACGGTGCGGGCGAAACTCCCCGGTGTCTGATGGGGCAGCCCGTAGATGAGGTCCAGGTTCACCGACGAGAACCCCAGCCGGCGCGCCAGTTCCACCTGGTGGAGGGTCAACTCCAACGGTTGCACGCGGCGCACCGCCTTTTGTACCGTTTCGTTCAAGTCCTGTAACCCCATGGAAATGCGGTTGAACCCCAGCTCTCTCAAGGTGACGAGGTGCTCGTCGGTGGTGACGCACGGATCCACCTCGACGGCCACCTCCGCCCCGGGCGTCAGGGCGAAATGCCGAGTGAACGCGGCGTGCAACCGGCGGCACTGGGCGGCGGTGAGATAAGTGGGGGTGCCACCTCCCCAGTGGAGTTGCGCCACGCTCCTCCGCTCTCCCAGCGCCGCGGCGACAAGCGCCAGCTCCTGCTCGAGATGGCTCAGGTAGGCGTCCTCGATCCCCCTTCGCCGGGCGATGACCACGTTGCAGCCGCAGTAGGTGCAGCGCGCCTGGCAAAACGGGATGTGGATGTACATCGACAGCGGCTCCCCGGCCCTGGCGGCGGCGCGGGCCAGGGCAGCGCGGTAGTCACCAGCAGCGAAGTCCGGGACGAAATGGGGCGCCGTCGGATAGGAGGTGTAGCGGGGCCCGGGCCGGTCGTATCTGGCCAGCATTGCGGGGGTGATGGAGGCGAAGTCCACCTCGACACCAGCGGCGTGGGTCGGCATGGGCGCCTTGAGCTTCTCCGGGCGGGCGTTCATCCGCCCTTCCGAATCGTCTCGACGAACGCCTCGACGCTTTCCACCGGCGTCTCCGGCCGGATGCCGTGACCCAGGTTGGCGATCCAACCGCGGGCGGGAGCCTCGGCCATCATCTGGCGGGTCGCATGGCGAACCGTTGGGGGTGACGCCAGCAGAACAGCCGGGTCGAGATTGCCCTGGACCGCCCGTCCCGGCAACGCCGCCGCTGCGTCGCGCAGGCAAGGCCGCCAGTCGATGCTCACCACCTCGCAGGGCACGGCGGCGAGGGCCGGCAGCAGGTGGCTCGCCCCGCCCGCGTAGAGAACCCTGGGCACGCCGGTCGCCGCGAGGCGGTGCATCAGGTTGGCCAGAGGGGGAAGCGCGTAGTCTCCGTACAGCGCCGCAGACAGGGAGCCGGCCCACGAGTCGAAAACCTGGACAGCGTCCGCGCCGGCGTGCACCAGGCTCTCCAGGTACGCCGCCATGCCCTCGGCCAGGGTCGCAAGGAGGCGTGAGAACGCCTGCGGGTGTTCGAGCAGCGCCGCCTTGGCGCGCGCGTGGTCTCGCGAGGTGGAGCCCTCGACCAGGTAGCACGCCAGCGTCCACGGCGCGCCACAGAAGGCGATCAGCGCGACGTCGGCCGGCAGCGCCGCGCGCACTCGCGCCACCGCTTCCGCGACCAGCGCCGCGTCGTCCCCATCGGCGCGGGGCTGCAGCCCGGCCCACTGGCCGGGCGTCGCCAGCGCCTCGGTGAGGCGCGGGCCGCCCTCGTCGGGGAAGTCGAAGTCGACGCCGAGGGCGGTGAGGGGAAGGAGGATGTCGGAGAAAATGATCGCGGCGTCGAAGGCAAAACGGCGCACCGGCTGCAGGGTCACCTCAGCCGCCAGCTCCGGGTTGCGGCAGAGGGCGAGGAACGAACCGGCTCGCTCCCGTGCGCGCAGGTACTCGGGGAGGTAGCGGCCGGCCTGGCGCATGACCCAGACCGGCGGGCAGTCCACCGCCTGCCCGCGGCACGCCGCAATGAAGCGCATTCGTGTCACCGCAGCGCCTCCTCCAGCGCCTCCCGCAGTGCCGTGACGGTGCGGTCGAGGTGCTCCTCGGTGTGGGCGGTGGACAGGAAGCCCACCTCGTAGGCTGAGGGGGCGAGGTACACGCCGCGGGCGCGCAGCGCCCGGTGCAGAGCGGCGTAGCGTGGCACCCCGTCGCTGGCGACGCGGTTCCAGCGGCGGGGGGGCTCGCCCGACTGGAGCACGAGCCAGAACAGCGAGCCGAGGTGAACCCAGGAGGCCGGGTAGCCGTTGCGGCGCAGTACCTCGCCGACCCGTTCGGCGAGCCCGGTGCCCAACTCCTCCAGCCGCGACCAGCCGTCTTGCTGCGCCAGCAGGTCGAGGGTGGCGAGGCCCGCGGCCATGGCCACCGGGTTGCCTGACAGCGTGCCCGCCTGATAAACGGGTCCCAGCGGCGCCACCTGTTCCATGAGGTCGCGGCGGCCGCCGTACGCCCCGACCGGCATGCCGCCGCCTATGACCTTACCGAACGTGGCGAGGTCGGGAGTGACCCCATAGTGGGCGGCGGCACCGCCTGATCCGATCCGGAAGCCCGAGATCACCTCGTCGAAGATCACCAGCGCGCCGCGGCGCCGCGCCCCGTCCAGGAGCCTGCACAAAAACTCGCGACGCTGCAGCAACAGCCCGGCGTTGGCGGGTACCGGCTCGATAATCACCGCCGCCAACTCGCCGCCGAAGCGGTCGAACGCCGTCTCCAGAGCCATCTCGTCGTCCAGCGGTACGACCACCGTGAGCTCGGCGAGGGCGGCCGGCACCCCGGCGGAGGACGGCGTACCGAAGGTGGCCAGGCCGGATCCGGCGTTCACCAGGAGGGCGTCCACGTGCCCGTGGTAGCAGCCGTCGAACTTGAGCACGCGGCTGCGGCCGGTGACGCCGCGGGCCAGACGCACCGCCGCCATGACCGCCTCGGTGCCGGAGGACACGAAACGAACCATCTCGCACCCGGGGTACGAGGCCACCACGCGTTCGGCCAGTTCGACCTCGAGGGCGCATGGAGCGCCAAAGCTGGTCCCGCGGGCGGCCGCACGGCCGATGGCCGCGAGGACCTCCGGGTGGGCGTGCCCCAGGATCAGGGGCCCCCACGACATGACATAGTCGATGAAGGAGTTCCCGTCCACGTCGGTGAAGGTGGCGCCGGCGGCGGAGGCGTAGAAGTGAGGGGCTCCCCCCACGGCTCGGAAGGCGCGCACGGGGGAGTTCACGCCGCCGGGCATGACGCGGCAGGCGCGCCCATAAAGCTCCTCGGAGGTCTTCTGGGAAGGCGCGGCCATCGCCTCAGAGCCACTTCTCGGCCAACACCTGGCGGGCGTGGTAGGTGATGATCAGATCGGCGCCGGCGCGCCGGAAGGCGTGGAGGTTCTCCATCGTCACCGCCCGTTCGTCGACCCACCCGTTGGCGGCCGCCGCCTTGACCATCGAGTACTCACCCGAAACGTTGTACACGGCCACCGGCTGGGTGAAGTTCGCCTTGAGGGCGGCCAGCACGTCCAGGTAGGCGAGGCCTGGCTTGACCATGAGGATGTCGGCGCCCTCCTCCACGTCCAGTTGGGCCTCGAGAATCGCCTCCCGGCTATTGCGCGGGTCCATCTGGTAGGACTTGCGATCGCCGAACTGGGGCGCCGAGTGGGCGGCTTCGCGGAAGGGGCCGTAGTACGCCGACGCGTACTTCACGGAATAGCTCATGATGGGGGTGTCGACCAGTCCGGCCTCGTCGAGGGCGTCACGGATGGCCAGCACGCGCCCGTCCATCATGTCCGAGGGAGCCACCACGTCGGCACCGGAGGCGGCGTGGGCCACCGCCATGCGCGCGAGGTGCGCCAGGGAGGGGTCGTTGGCGACCCGCTGGCCTTCCAGCACGCCGCAGTGCCCATGATCGGTATACGCGCACAGGCACACGTCGGTCATGACCACGACCTCGGCACCGAAGCGCTCCTTGATGGCTCGCACGGCGGCAGGGATCAGCGCGTCCTCGCCGTAGGCGGTGCGCCCGTCGGGGTGTTTGGGCTCGTCGGCTCCCGGCACGCCGAACAGCAACACCGAGTGAATGCCGAGGCGAAGGTCGCTCTCGACGGTGGCCAGCAGGCGGTTGATCCCTTCCCGGCGGATGCCGGGCATGGCGGCGATGTCTTCGGCGTCGTCGGGACGGGGCAGTACGAAATGTGGCATGACGAAGAGGCGGGCGTCGAGGCGCGCCTCGGCCACTGCGTCGCGCAGGCGCGGGCTGAAGCGCAGGCGGCGTGGGCGTACGGTCAGGTCTGGCATAGCTCCTCCACGAGCAACAACGGGTCGGGATGCGGCAGTATTCGGCTCTCCAGGCCCAGGCGGGCGGCCGCCTCGGCGGTGGTTGCCCCGAGGGCGAAGTGGGGCGCCGCGCGGACCCGCGGCGGGGCCCCCCGCAGGTACGCGGCTGCCGCGCGGGGGCTGGTGAGCAGCACGGCCGCGGGCGGTGTTTCGGGGAGTTCTGGAAGCAGGTGGGGCTCGCACTCCTCCATGTCGTACACGACGAGGGGGAGAACCGTGGCGCCGGCGGCGGCAAACACCGCGTTCGCCTCCTCTCTGTGGTGGCGCCCGGTGGGGTGAAGCACCACCTCGCCGGGTCGCAGGCCCCTGACTACCTCCCCGGCCAGAGAGACGGCGCCGGCGGCGCCCACGATCCGTACCTTGAGGCCGATCTCGCGGCAGGCCGCGGCGGTGGCGGCGCCCACCGCGTCAGCGGGCAACGACCCGAGTTCAGGCCACAGCGCCCGCTGTTCGCTGATCTCGCGGAAGTGCCGGGGAGCACGCGGACTGGTCAGGAAGAGGGCGGCGAGGCGTGGCAGACAACGGCGCACGGTGTGCCACCCCCCGTCATCGTCGGCCGGCACCTCGTGCAACACCGGGTAGCCCACCAGCTCTTCCCGGCGCGCCTCCAACGCCTCGGCGAGCGCCTGGGCCTCGTGTCGAGCCCGGGTGATCAGCACCCACCGCCTCATGCTTGCTCCCGCAGGATGGCCAGGACCTGCTCGGCGGCCTCCTGGGCGTTGGCGGCACAGGCTGAAGCCCGCTGCACCGTGGCCCGGGAGATGGCCTCGTCGAGGTGGCCCAGGACAGCATCGAGGACCAGCCCTGCGGGGGTGCGTCGGGCAAGGGCGCCGAGCGGCAGGTGACAGCCGCCGCCCAGACCCCGCAGCACGCTCCGCTCGGCGAAGGTGGACTCGCGCGCCGCCGAATCGTCGAGCTGGCCGGCCACCTCGGCCTCGGCGCCACCGTGGCGCGCCTCGATCGCGAGAGCGCCCTGTCCGGGGGCGGGGAGCATGACGTCCAGGGGTAGCGGGCGCGCCACGACGCCGGTCAGGTCGATCTCCAAGCGCGCCACGCCGGCCGCGGCCAGCAGGGTCGCCTCCACCTCCCCCTGACGAACGCGCTCCACCCTCGTGGGGACGTTGCCGCGCAGGGGCACGATGGCCAGGTCGGGCTGTCGGGCGAGGCTCTGGGCAGCGCGGCGCAGCGAGGAGGTGCCCAGGTGCGCGCCGGCGCGCAGACCGAGAGGCCCGCCGCCCAGGGCGTCCGGGTGCGCGACAAGAACGTCGTGGGTGGCCTGGCGATCGAGCACGGCGGCCAGGGTCAATCCCTCGGGCTCGTCGATGGGCAGATCCTTGAGGGAGTGGACGACGAGGTCCACTCGCCGATCAAGCAAGGCGCGCTGCAGTTCCTTGGTGAAGAAACCGGCGTCGGGAAGCGTGTGAAGGGCGCGTGAACGGTCGAGATCACCGCGTGTGTGGACAATCACAAGCTCGGCCTCAACCCCCAGTGCTTCATGAATCAGCTTCGCGACGCGTCTGGCCTGCCAGAGGGCGAGCGCCGAACCACGCGTGCCGATCCGGATCACCGCTTCACCGCGCCGAGGAACGTGTCGAGAACGGCCGGCGAGTGCTGCCAGGCAACCTCGCGCAGGCCGCGCAACGGCAGCCGTACAAGACGCTGCGACAGGCGCTCAACCGCCGCATCCAGCTGATTTTCGCCCAGTCCGGCCGAGGCCAGTTCACGCCGGCTGGCCTCCGCAAAAGCCTCCACCAGGCTGCGGGCCACGGGCGAGAGTTGATGCTCGACCATCTCCTGCGCCAGTTCGGCGAGCTGCTCCTCGACCATGGCTTCGGCGCGGGCGATGTCGGCGCGCCGGGCCGCCCGGTTGGCCTCTGCAACGGCGCCCAGGGCAGGCTGATCGATGATCTCGACGCCGGCCATATCCTGGCAGTCGGGCGCCAGGTTGGCAGGTAACCCCAGATCCAGGACAGCCACCGGCGCCAGCGCGGCGAGGGTGGGGCCTGCCACGATGGGGCGGGGGGCCGAGGTGGCCGCGACGACGGCGGAGAAGGTGCGATCTCCCGGGAATTGGTCCAGGGCCTGGCTGTAGCCACCCACCTGGCGGGCGAGCGCGGCGGCACGCTCGGGCGAGCGATTGAAGATGAAGATCTCGGTCTTCGGCGAGATCTTTCTGACCAGAAGCGCGCTACGCGCCGCCATCTCCCCGGCGCCCAGCACGGCGACGGGGCGTTGATCGGTGGCGAGCAGGTCTCTCAGGCGATGGGCGGCAAGGGAAACGAGGGAAACCGCCCCTCTGGAGAGAGAGGTTTCGGTGCGGATGCGCTTGGCCACTCGGAACGACTGCTCGAAGAGAGTGTGCAGGAGCGGTCCTGCCAGGCCGGCCTTGACGGAGTGACGGAACGCATCCTTGACCTGCCCAAGAACCTGGGTTTCGCCGAGCATGAGGGACTCCAAGGCGCCCGCGACACGAAAGAGGTGCCGAACGGCGTCCACGCCACGCAGGGCCAGGCAGCGTTCCGCGACGGGCAGGCGGGAGACCCCATCCGTCAGGGCTGGCAGAGCCCGAGCCAGCACCATGACCAGGCGACCCGGGCACAATTCGCCCTCGTAGGCCAGGTACCACTCGGTCCGGTGGCAGGTCTCGAGGTAGGCGAGTTCACCCGCTGCCAGTTCGTCCCGAATTGAACCGAGAAGCGTGCGGGGAACCCGCGCGCCGGCGATTTCCGCCGCAGAAGCTGTCGTGTGCGTACACCCCACGACCACGAATCGCTGCATCCGCCCCCTCCCGACTCTATTGTGGGCAGGGATTTGTCACCTGCCTAGGGGGTATCAGTCAGTTTGGTGTCAGGCGACCGCAACGTTTTCGCAATTGCGAAATCAAATCTCAGTACCTGTCGATGATCCGAAAGGGAAGAGACCAAAGCAGTCGCCGGAACTCGCCCTCTCGCCGCGGCTGGCGCCGGGTGGCCACGGCAGACTGGTCCCTAAATGCGGCCGGGAAGGGGCCCATTTTGATTCACTGTGGCGACGA
>JBBINC010000016.1:0-39453 GCA_037444085.1 Acidobacteriota bacterium
TAGGGTGGGGTGGGAGGAAAGCGGCGGTCACCTGCCGCCGCCGTCTATCCCGATCTCAAGTCAAGCCTATGGCTCGCGGGGCAAGGCGGCAAGGCCGAGCAGCGCTCCGGCGATCCCCACCAGCGGCCCGGTGCCGGTGAGGACGAGAAGCGTGTCCGCCGGCAGGTGGATCGAAGGAAGGCCCAGAGCCGACGCTCGGGTCAGCAGGACGAGGACCAGGACGCCGATGCCGCTTCCAAGCCCCGCCAGCATGGCTCCGCTGACCAGGTAGGGCAGGCGGATGTCCCGCTCGCGTGCCCCGATGAGCCGCATGATCTGAATTTCGTCGCTGTGCGCGAGCACCATCAGACGCACCACCAGGAGCACGACGATGCCGCAGCCGATCAGCAGGGTGACGGTCAGTGTCAGTCCACCGGCCAGCGCGCCGGTCAAGACCCGTTGCAGCGGTTCTCGCCAGAAGCGCGAGCCAGCCGCGAGGCCGACGCCGGAGCGCTGAGCCAACCACGCAGTGATACTCTCCTCGTCTCGCCGACCAACCTGCACGACCAGCAGAGTCGGGTAGCTGTCCTCGGAGACCGCGGCCAGTGCGCCGGCGATCTGAGGGAACCACGAAGCCAGTTCCCCGCGCACCGCGGCCGGCGGCATGACGGTGCCCGAAGCGGAGGGGAAGCGGGTACGCAATTCATCGTTCAGGGCGGCGGCGGCAGCGGTGGAGGTCAGGGAGACGGTGATCGTGGCCGGCCCGTCCGGAGAGAGCACTTCGGCAAGGATCCAGGCGCGAACACCGAGCAGCGTGCCAGCCAGAACGGTGGCGACCAGGACCATCAGCAAGGCCACCAGGCCGGATCCGCCGGACTCGCGAAGTTGGCGCGCGATCTCGCGAAACAGATGACGGTTCACGCGACCCCTCCCCACCCGTCTCGGGCCAACCGCCCGCGTTCGAGGGTCAGGGTGCGGGCCGGATGCGCTTCAATCAGGGATCGATCGTGGGTGGCCAGAACGACGGTGGTTCCCTGGTAATTGATGGTCTTGAAGAGCTCCATGAGCTCGTGCGACCGCTCGGGGTCCAGATTTCCGGTGGGCTCGTCGGCCAGCATCACGTCAGGCTGAAGGACGAGGGCTCTGGCAACGGCGACCCGCTGCTGCTCGCCGCCGGAGAGCTCCTCGGGAAAGGCTCCAAGGCGGTGCTGTAGGCCCATCTGTCGCAGCACCTGATAAGCGCGTCTGCGCTGATCCCGCTCCGGGACGTTGAGGAGGGCGAGGACAAACGTCACGTTCTCGGCCACCGTTCGCCGCCTGAGAAGCTTGAAGTCCTGAAACACAACTCCCAGCCGCCGCCGGAAGAAGGCTATCTCGGACCGCCGCAGACTGACGACCTCGGTCCCACCGACCACCACTCGCCCTTCGTCCGGCAACTCGGCGCGATACAGCAGGCGCAGCAAGGTGCTCTTGCCAGCGCCGGAAGGCCCGGTGAGGAAGACAAACTCGCCCTGCTCGACCTGCGCTGAGATGCCCTTGAGGGCCGGCCGGCCCCCGTAGCTCTTGCTCAAGTTCTCGATGAGGATCATGAAGCGAGCAAGAAGGGATCGAGGGCGACCTCGCGGCGAGGGTAGGCGCCGCAGGGCCAAACGACCCGTCTTGCCGAGGGCCCGGCGCTTCCGCCCCTCGGCCACCTCACCCTGGGCACACCGCTCCACCCTCTCCGCGGCGCAGCCGCGGGTCGCAACCCGAACGCGCAGGGGCGCCCAAGACGCCCCGCTCGGGACCTCCCGAACCGCTCCCGGCGCGTCCCTCAACAGCGCTCAAGTCGACGTCCACCAACAGCTTCACGGGAACCTCCGGCGGCGAAGTGTACCATACGAGGGTGGGTGGACCGCTCGACGCCGGGGCGCTGGTCGAGATCGCCGGGCCAGGCTGGATCGCGGCCTTTGCCAGTGCCGCCGAGACGGAGGGCCAGCTCGGCTCTGCTGCACTCGCCCAGCGCGTGCAGGACTGGGCGGCGCCGCGTCTCGGGCGCGCAGTGCCGGTCCTTTACGCTGACCAGCGCCACACGGCGATCATCCACTCTTTCTCGGCCCATAAACGCCTCCCAGCCGAGCCGCATTGCGTCGGAATCTGTGACGGCCTTCTTACTGGGGAGCGCGACGTCGCCCTCATGGTAGGAACTGCCGACTGCCTGCCCGTGGTCGTTGCGGGGAGCGGCGTGGCGGCCAGTTTGCACTGCGGGTGGCGCTCGCTGGCTGGCGACATTCTCGGGAAGTGCGTGCGGCGCCTCGCGGTCGAGTACGGCGTGGGTGCTGAATCGCTCGCGGCGGTGATCGGCGTCGGCATCGGCCCCTGTCACTACGCGGTGGGCCCTGACGTCGTCGCGTCGCTCGCATGGCTGCCAGTGGGAGCCTCAGCCTGGCATCGAGACGGGCGGGTCGATCTGGCGGCCTGGGCCCGGGGCAGACTGATCGACACAGGAATTCGCGGCAACCAGATTCGCTTGCTGCCGGGTTGTACGGCGTGTTCGCCCCACCATCACTCGTTTCGGCGCGACGGCCAGCGCGCGGGTCGTCAATGGGCGGCTGTGGTTCTCGCCTGAGGCCCGGCCGGCGGCGTGGAGGGCCGGACACCGCCGCGCAACTGGCCGCACGCCGCGAGCACCTCCTGCCCCCTGCTCCACCGCACCGTCACGTTGACGTGAGCATCGGCAAGGCAGGCGCCAAAGGCGTCGACAGCGGCCGCCGAGGGCGTTGCGAGCCCGGGAAGGACCTCGTCATCGGGGTTGAAGGGAATGAGATTCACTTTGACTGGAATGCCTCGCAGCAGGCGCGCCAGGCGCCGGGCATCGTCCAGCGAGTCGTTCTCGCCCGCGAGTAGCACGTACTCAATGGTAATGCGCCGCCCACGCTCCAGGGGGTAGCGCCGCAGAGCCTCAATCAGCTCATCAAGCGGCCAGCGCGCCGGAATCGGCATGAGGCGCTGCCGTTGCTCCTGGGTGGTGGCGTTGAGGGAGACCGCGAGGTTGGGTCGGCGAGCCAGCGCCGCGAGCCTGGAGAGACCGCCAGGAACCCCACTGGTGGAGAGCGTGACGCGTTTCGGGCTTACGGTTTCATACAGGAGATCGAGAGCCCCGAAGACCCCGGTGACGTTGAGGAGCGGCTCCCCCATGCCCATGAAGACGACGTTGAGAGGTGTGCCGGCGAGCGCCCCTTGGCGAACGAGGAACCGAAACTGGCCGAAGATCTCCCCGGCGGTGAGGTTTCTCCCGGCGCCGAGCGCTCCGGTGACGCAGAAGACGCATCCCAGCGCGCAACCTCCCTGGGAGGAGAGGCAAAGGGTGGTGCGATCGCCCATCGGCATGGACACGGCCTCAACCACCGCCCCGTCCGCCATCGCCAGCGCGAACTTGGACGTACCGTCGATACCTCGACGCTCTCCGGCGAGGCGAGGATCGGCGAGGACGGCGCGCTGGGAGAGCGCGGACCGCAACCCCTGCGAGAGATCCGTCATCTCATCGATGCTGCCGGCGAAGCGGCGCGTCAGCCAGTGATAGACCTGCTGGGCACGAAAGGGCCGCGGGTCAAGCTCGGCGAGGACGGTGGCGATCTCCGCCCGCGTGGCGCCAACCAGGTTGAATGGCGAGTCGTTCCTCATCGGGCGCACATCCCGGCCGGGCTCCATCGTCCGTCCTGCACCGCATCATTGTCCCATGGCGAGGCAAGCGCGCGCCGCGCGCTGCCGGGCCGCAGGCCCGACATGACTTGATTTCACCGCAGTCGCCGGGGCGCGCGTGGAGAGCGCCAGGCCGCGCTAGCATTCCACCGTGCACACCCAACCGTTGCCAGACTCGCAGGACCTGGACGAGATTGGCGCCGCTGTCGCCTCCACCGGCGCGAGCCTCGGCAGCGTCCATGCCATCGCCCCAGATGCATCGACTCGGCGTTTCTACCGGCTCGGGCTGAGGGAACGCCCCAGCCTGGTCGCGTGTGTGTACGCGCCGGGTGAGGAGAGGCGCCTTGACCACGACTGGGCGGTGCATCAGTGGGCGTGGCGGCGCAAACTCCCGGTGCCCGAACCGATCGGCTGCACGCGCCGCGTGATCCTGAGCGCCGACCTGGGCGACCGCGTTCTTGATGCGGTGCTGCGGAAAGACGGTGAGGCAGTGCTTCCAGCGGCCCTGGCGTGCCTGCAGGCCTTTCAGGAATGCGCGCCGCGGCGGGTTCCCAACCCCGCCTTCGACGCCGCCCTGTTTCGCCGAGAACTGGAGGGCTTTGCCATCTTTCTCGACTCACGAGCCGCCGCCGCTGCCGCGGTCAACGCTTTTCTCGACGGGCTCGCGCGCTCCCTGGAGCGGCATCCCTACCGCGTCACCCACCGGGACTTTCACGCCAACAATCTCCTCCTGCACGAGGGCAGCGTCCGGGTGGTCGACTTCCAGGATCTCAGGCGCGGTCCGGACACGTATGACCTGGTCTCGCTGCTGCGCGAGCGCGCCGGCGGTGAGTTGATTCCCGACGAGGCTCGGTGGTGCAGTGAGGCGGCGGACCTGGTGCACTGGCAGCCGGGCTGGCAAGCCCGGTATCTGGAGTGTGCCTGCCAGCGGGGGCTGAAGGTTCTGGGGACCTTCTTGCGCCTCGCCCGAGGCGGCCAACCGTTGTACCTCGCGTACCTGCCCTCGGCGGCTCGCAAGACCCGCCAGGCGCTGGTGGAACTGGGGGCGCCCGGCGCCCTCATCGACGGCGTTGCGCACATCGCGGAGGTGAACGCGTATAATCGACCTGGGGAGGAACCCTGAGCCATGTTTGGCAGCCTTGGTCTTCCGGAGCTGCTTCTCATCCTGCTGATCGTTCTGATCATCTTCGGAGCCACCAAGCTTCCGCAGCTGGGCAAGGGCCTGGGTGAGGGGATCCGCAACTTCCGCAGTTCTCTCAGGCCGAAGAGCACCGAGGATGAACCCGCCGAAGGAAAGGAACGGTAGGACCTTTCCATACGGACGCCCCAGCGCGACTCGCACAGGCGCGCGTCGGCCGGCGCTGGTCCTCGCCGTGCGTCCTCAAGGTGGGTCTCAACTGTTTCCGCTTGCGCGTCCCTTTGTCGCCTGTCCCGCGGCAGGCCGCAAGAGCCTCGCGCGGAGCGGTCTTTCTGACCGCCTTTCCGGCACTCAGTCGTTGGGAGCGGCAGTCAGGCGGGCGGCGGCGCGCAAATCAAGCCCCGTCAGATCCGCATAGGCGGCGCTGACCCGTCGCACAAAAGCGCGGGTCTCACGGAAGGGGGGCACCGTTCCCCATCGCCGCACCGCCCCTGGCCCCGCGTTGTAGGCGGCCAGGGCAAGCTCCGCATCACCGCCGAACTGGTCGAGGAGGATGGCCAGGTACCTGGTGCCGATTTCGAGATTGGTATTGGGGTCTGCGCTGTCGGAGAAGCCGAGCAGCGCGGCGGTGTCCGGCATCACCTGCATCAGCCCTTGCGCACCCCGGGCGGAGACGGCGTCGGGCCGGAAGCCGGATTCGACCCGGATGACCGCGGCGATCAGCGCGGGGTCGACGCCATGGCGCGCTGCCACCTCCAGAATTCCCTTTTCGAGGGGCAACGAGCCGTCGCCGAAACGCGGCTCCTCCCAGGTAGTCACCGCCAGCAGGCGCTCCCCCGGCCAGGGGGCGCCGCCCTGTTTGGCGAGCGGAACGGGCAAGCCAACGAGCAGGACGAGGGCCGCTCCGGCGGCGCAGGCGCTCCACAGAACCGCGCGCTGGCGAAGGTCAAGCACTGTGGGTATCCCAATCGCGTCGAGAGGCCCGCAAGGCGCTCGGGTCGCAGAGATCACCGGGTGGATGCGGCGACAGGGGTGACGCGCTGCCAGGGCAAGACGGCCGACCCGGAAAGCCCGGGAGCGAGGGAGCACGGAAGCTCACCGGCGTCGCGTTCCTGTCGTGGAGACCGGGAGCCGGTCGGGAAAACGCTCCGGCTGCGGCTCGCGCGGACATCCGGCATGCGGCGTTGGCCTTCGCACGACGTCCTCGACCCTGGTTGCAACTACGCCCGCGGGCGTGTCACCTGGCCGCCTCGGATGGGGAGTGCCATGGCCAATCTCGCTTTCGCCGGTTTCCCCGAGGGCCTTCTAGTCCGGGCGGTCGCCGTTGCGCTGCAACTTGCTGCGCAGGGTGTTGCGGTGAATTCCCAGCTTCGCCGCGGCCTGGGAGAGATTCCCGTGACTGCGGCGAACCGCCTCGCGCACGTAGCGCGATTCGAAGGCGCTCACCGCATCGCCCAGGGGAAGACCCCGATCCATCAACTTCCGTGCCGCGCTCCCGACAGCATCGGTGAGCTCCTGCAAGGGCTCTCGGGGCCCGACCGGCGACGAGCGGATCACTTGACCTCGACCCGGTAGCCGACCTGCATCGCCTCCTTGGAGCGAATGACCTTGGCGGTGGCCCAGTGGTCCCCCGCGGTCAGCACTCCCAGTTCGCCGACGGCACGCCGGGGAAGCCCTGCCACGGGGTTGTCGAGAAAGACGGTGAGAATCGTCCCGGGCGTGACCTGGTCAGCCTCGCCCAGGTCCACGAGCACCATGTGGTCGACGCCGAACGTCTCCGCCTCTTCCTTGGCGTAGGTGATATAGCCCGACGGCTTTCCGCTGGCCGGATCACAAACCGTCACCGGCGGCGTCAGAACGCTCATGGGAATTGGGATGGGGTCGAACGGCCTGGCCTTCGCTCCTAGTGGCACCGCATCGCAGGCGGCGATGATCTCTGCCGTCGCGCTATGTTCCTGAACGCAGAGCACGCGAGCGTGGCCGATGTAGGTGTTGACCCGTCCTAACGCCGCACCCGTGGCGGGATGGCGCACCATTCGCCCGGGGATGACCAGGAAGAACTCCTGCCCGGCCAGTACGCCGTCCTCGCTGCCCCCGTCCAGGAAGACGATGTCGCCGTCGGCGTAGATGGCCTTGAACTCGACGTGCTCGGCAGATGCCATGGTCAATGGCAACTCCTCCCCCGATTCGTCAAGGTATGCAAAGCAGTACACGTCGGACTCCGACCCCAGCGGGACGAGCTGCCCCAGGACCGACGGTCCGGTGGCTGGCAGGCCAGCCTCTGCAGTGGCTCCCTCGAGCGGGGCTGCCGGCGCTTGCTCCTCGACGGTCTGCTCGGGTTCCTCCACGGGCGCCATCTCCGCGGGCTTGGGGCCGATCACCAGCGGATCGCCTGGATAGATCCAGTGGGCGTCGCGAATGTACTGGTTGCGCTCCCACAACTGAGGCCACAGGTAGGGATCGCCCAGGAAACGCCGGGCAAGGTCCCACAGCGTATCACCGGGTTTGATGATGTACACCTGCGCGTCCGCAGGGAACTCGGAGGGCGGGCTATACGGTGTCCAGTGGTCCCCGACCTTGTACAGCGGGCGCGGGGGAGGGTTCACGCCCTGCTGAGCCCCACCCAGGGAGGCACAAACAACGACGATGACTGCAATGGCCGTCCGGCGCATGGCTCTCGAGGCTCCCTTCCGCAAGCTTTGCCTGGCTCCGTCTCCACGATAACGCACGCGTTCGCGCCCGTCAACGGTTGCTTTGCCCATCCTCGGCGGAAACTGGAGCGCCCGCGAGGGTCGTCCGGATGGCGTCGAGGAGTGGCGCTCCCTCGCTGGCCGCCTGGGAGTCCGGGTAGTTCGCTAACAGATACTCCAGCCTACGCTTAGCGCCGAGCAGGGCGCCCTGGCGCTGGTAGAACCGAGCCACCTCGAGCTCGTGCTGGGCAAGGCTCTCGGTGCTCTCGGCACGCAGCGCCTCCGCCTCGGCCGCGAATTCCGACTCGGGATACAGCTCGATGACCTGGGCGAAACTGGCAAGAGCCTCCTTGACCGGCGTGAGATCCCGCAGCGGTCCGCGAGCTTGCTGGAGACTGCACTTGCCGAGCATGAGCAGAGCGTACGGGCGCTGGGGATCGTTGGGGAATCGATTGGCGAAGTCCCGGTAGCGGAGCTGGGCCTCGGTGATGCTCTCCAGGTCCCGCCCGCGAAAGAAGGTGTCGGCGATCTTCAGCGCTGCCTGCCGGCCCAGCGGGTCGTTTGGAAACGCATCAGCGACAAAGGAGTAATAACGCCGCGCCTCCTCCCATCGTTTCCTGCCCGCCGCCTCGTCGCCCCGCGTCACAATCTCGTCCTTCGCCAGGTTGCCCACCTCTTCCAGGAACCGCTGCTCCGGATTCCTGTTCGAGCAGCCGATGAAGAGGATAAATACAATGAGAAGAGAAGTTATCTTCATTTCCAAGCTCCCGCCCCGCGGCCCTTCAGGGAGTACTCGACCGCGCGCCGACGCCCGCCGGCCTTCGCTGTGACGGAGATCACCGAAAAGCACCCTTCGACGCTCATCGGCTCAACCAGAGTGCCACGAGTGCCGACTCCGTGACCATCCCCCCCGCCGGCGGGTCCTGGCGAAGCACCACGCCAGGCCTGATTCCGGGATAGGCGATTCGTTGCAGGCTCGCCAGCCGGAAACCGAGGTTGCGGATCATGCCGGTGGCCAGCGCCTCGGTTTCGCCGGTGAAATCCGGCATGACAAAGGCCCGCTGGCGAGCGCCGCGGTTGACCAGAAGGACCACGCCGCTTCCTGGGGGTACCATGGTGCGGGGGGGTGGGTCGATGGCCAGCACCATCGTCCCGCCGGCCTGACCTTCCACCTCGCAGCGGCGCAGCACCGTAAGCCCCTGCGCCTCGATCTGCGCCTGCGCGAGGGCGACAGGCAGACCCGTGACCTCTGGCACCGCCTGCGCAGCGTCACCCAGGGATACGTGGAGAAGCACGACGGCACCGCGTTTCAGCGCGAACCCAGCGGCGGGCCGCTGCGCGGCAACCCTGCCGGCTGGCACGTTGCCGTCGAAGACTCCGTCTTGCAGCCGACCCAAGAGACCATCTTCCTGGAGCATGGAAAGTGCTTCGTGGGGGAGCTTGCCAACCACGGCCGGGACGCGCACCACGGAGGTCCGCAGGCTGACCCACAACACAAGCCAGACGGCGAGCCCGAGGCCGAGGACGAAGCCGATCGACCCCAAGGTCAAGGCGAACAAACCGCGCCATCTCATGCCCCGGGCAGCGTAGCATAGGCTCATGGCTTTCCTCGGGGCTCACCTTTCCACTGCCGGCGGCGTCTCGCGCGCCGCGGCGGCAGCATGCGCACTCGAGCTTGAGGCGTTGCAGGTGTTCTTAGGCCCACCTGGGCGATGGGTGAGAGCCACGCCTTGCGCGGCGGAGAGACAGCGGTTTCGTGCTCTCTCCTCGTCTCCTCCGCTCGGCGGCCGGTGCTTTGCCCATGCTCCGTACTTCTTGAATCTGGCGAGTGAAAGCGAGGATCTGCGCCGGCGGTCCGTGGCCGTGCTCGTCGAGGAACTGAAGGCGGCCGACTCGCTGGGGCTCGCTGGGGTGGTCCTTCATCCCGGTTCAGCCGGGAGCGGGAACCGTCGGGAGGCGTCGGCGCGCTGCCGGGCGGCCTTGGCGCAGGTGCTGGGCTTGGCCGGGGGGGGCGAGGCGGCTCTGCTCCTGGAGGGGTTGGCAGGGAGCGGCGGCCAGTTGGGGAGCAGCGTTTGCGAGCTGGCCGGTCTCGTGCCGTCGCGGGGGCCAGCCACCACGCGGCCGGTGGGCGTATGCCTGGATCTTGCTCACCTCTGGGCGGCGGGGTACGACGTGCGCGGCGGGGGGTGGGAGATGGTCCTCGCGGAACTGGGCGAGTGTTGGGGAGTGCCGGCGCCGCACCTGCTGCACGGCAACGACACGCCGGTGGAGCGCGGCTCGCGCAAGGACCGTCACGCCCCGCCGGGCGATGGGGCGCTCGGCGAAGGGGTGTTCAGGCGCCTGCTCGATGACCCGCGCCTTGCCCAAACCCCTCTGGTGCTCGAGATTCCGCCCGGTCGAGACAACCACTTCGTGACCAGCGCCCTTGCCCGGCTGCGTTCCTGGCGGGCGGACGAATCGTGCCCGCTCGGCGGGGCCGCCGGAGGAACTCGCGCGGCGCGACGGCAGCCCGGCTAAAGGTTCTTGACGACGTCGTTGAACAGAACCACGACGATGAGGGCGATGATCAGCCAGAAGCCGACGTTGAGGATGCGCTCCTTGAGCCTGTCTGGCAAGTCGCGGCGGGCCGCCGTTTCGATCCCGATGACCGCGAGGTGACCGCCGTCCAGCACCGGGATCGGCAGCAAGTTGAAGATCGCGAGCTGGAGAGAAATCACGCCAAGGAGCCAGATGAGCGAGACCAGGCCGGTTCGCGCGGCCGCGCCCGAAAACCGCGCGATGTCGATGGGGCCGGACATCTGCCTCAAGGATGAACGACCGGTCAGCATCCGGCCGATCACCTTGAAGGTCTCCCGGGTCATGCGGTGGCACTCGCGCACCGCCTCGAGGAAAGCGGCCCCCACCCCGAAGCGTCGGATGACGGTGGGATTGGGTGCAGGGATGCCGAGCATGCCGCGGCCTCCCTCATCGCGGGTGATGGCGGTAAGGGAGAGCACGTCCGACCCGCGCCCCACGGTGATGGCCACCTCCTGTCCCGGCCGCTCACTGATCAACTTGACGAGATGGAAGAAGTGCTCGACGGGCTGTCCATCCACGGTGAGGATGGTGTCTCCGGTGGCGAGGCCGGCCTTCTCCGCCGGGCTGTTGGGGAGGACCCCCGGCACTTGAGCCGGGAGCGCCGGCGCGAGTCCCGCGTAGCCCACCTCGTAGCGAGTCTCGCTGCGGGGGGTCAAAACGACGGTCCCAATTGCGCCGTCGCGCCGGAAAGTCAGCTCCAGGGCGCGGTTGGCGGCCGACACGGTGGCGAGTTCAAGCTGGCGCCAGGTGGTGATCGGTCGCCCGTCGACGGCCAGCACCTCGTCGCCGGCGGCGAGGCCGGACTCGGCCGCCGGAGAACTTGCATCGACCCAGGCGATTACCGCCGGCTGATCGTGCCACACTGGAACGGGAACGCCGACCAGGTAGGACGCGGCCAGAAATGCAACGGCCCCGGCGACGTTGGCCGCGGGCCCCGCGACCAGGATGACGGCGCGGCGCCAGCGGGGCAGGAGCACGCTGGCGCGCCGCTCGGCACCGACCACGTCCGATTCGTCGGGTCCGAGACCTTCGACGCGCACGTACCCGCCCAGGGGGATCAGCGATACGCGAAAGTCGGTGCCGTGGCGGCGAACGCCGAACAGACGCTTGCCGAAGCCGAACGAAAAGACGCTGACCGGCGCCCCAACCGCCCGGGCGGCCAAGAAGTGGCCGCCCTCGTGAAGCAGGATCAGGACCCCGAGGACGAAGATCAAGGCAAAGATGTTGAGTAACATCCCACTCCTCAGTTCACGCCGTCACGAACGGTGCGGCGCCCCAGCGTATTTCGCCACTTCTCCCGCCCAGGCACGCCCGCGGGCATCGGCCTCGAGCACGTCTTCCAGGTGGCCGAGATGGCCTCCGTCGCGGGCTTCGCGCTCCAGCGTCTCGGCGATGACCCGCTCGATGCCGGGGAATGGTAGCTCACCGCACAGGAACGCCGCCACCGCCACCTCGTTGGCGGCGTTGAGCACGGCCGGTGCGGTGCCGCCCTGGCGGAGGGCGGCCCGGGCCATGGCCAGGCAGGGGAAGCGCCGCTCGTCCGCGGCCTCGAAGTGCAGTGCACCAACGGCGGCAAGGTCGAGCGTGCCGAATGGCGACGGTAGCCGATCTGGGTAGGCCAGAGCGTAGAGAATTGGGAATCGCATGTCGTTGACGGAAAGCTGCGCAATGAGGGTGCCGTCGTCGTACTCGACGAGAGAGTGGACGCGGCTCTCGGGGTGGATGAGCACGTCGATGCGCTCCTCGGGCACGCCGAAGAGGTGGTGTGCCTCGATGATCTCGAGCCCCTTGTTCATCATCGTTGCCGAATCGATGCTGATCTTCGCACCCATGCTCCAGGTGGGGTGGGCAAGGGCTTGCTCGACAGTCACTTCGTCGAGGCGTTCGCGGGGCCAGGCGCGCAATGGCCCGCCGGACGCGGTGAGGATCAGTCGCCTCAGGCTGCCTGGCGGGCCGACTCGCAGGGCCTGGTGCAGGGCGTTGTGTTCCGAGTCGATGGGCAGGATGACGGCGCCGCGGGCCGCGGCGCAGGCCATGATCAGGTCACCGGCCATGACCAGGGTTTCCTTGTTGGCGAGGAGAACCTCCCGGCCGAGGAGGAGGGCGTGCCAGGTGGGAACGAGCCCGATCGCTCCCACGAAAGCGCCGACCACGCTGGTCGCGTCGGCGGCCGTGGCCACCGCGATGCGTCCCTCCTCGCCGGCCAGCACAGTGGTGTTGGGCAGTTCCCGCGCAAGGCTGACGGCATCTTCCTCTCGGGCCACCGCCACCAGCCCCGGCCGGTGGTCCATCGCCTGGCGGCGCAGCATTTCGACGTTGCGTCCGGCCGCCAGAGCGACGACGCGGAACCGGTCGGGGAAGCGCGTGGCCACATCGAGAGTGGCTCGCCCGATGGAGCCGGTGGAACCCAAGACCGCAAGCCGCTTCACGCGCCGAGTCCGAACGCGAGCAGGAGCGCCAGGGTGAAGGGAGCGGCGAAGTAGAGAGAGTCGGTGCGGTCAAAAAACCCCCCGTGGCCGGGGATGAGCGCCGATGAATCCTTGACACCGGCGTCGCGCTTCAGGATGGATTCGACCAGGTCGCCGAGCGGCGCCAGCACGGTCAGCAGACAGGCGGCACTCGCCCCAGCCGCGAAGGGAAGCTCGGGGAAGAAGGCGGCCCGACACACCCACACCGCGAAGAAGGTGGCGGCGGTTTGACCCGCCACGCCCTCCCATGACTTCTTCGGGCTGACCTGAGGCGCCAGGCGGTGCCGGCCGAAGCGGCTGCCCACGTAGTACGCACCCGAGTCCCCCGCCCAGATGGTCAGGCAGTGAAGAAGCACCACCTTCCAGCCCAGGGCGTCGGGGAACGCAACCCGCAGGTAGCCCATGGCACCGCCGGTGACGGCGAAGTAGCCGGCGGCAAAGACGATGCCGGTCGTAGCCGCTCCCGCTCCCGCGATCGGATGCCGGGAGAGGAGCACGACGACGGGCAGGCCGAGAAAGAGCGCCGCCAAGGTCGGTCCGGCCATCGCGAAACCCAGCCGCCAGAAGATTGGCAGCGCCAGGCCAACGCCGAGGAGCACCGCTATCGGCAGCATGACGCGGCTGGTCAGTCGCAACAGCGCGAGCAGTTCCCAGGCGGCCAGCAAGGTCACGATCCAGATGGCCCCCAGGTACACCCAGGCGGGCAGCCAGACGATACCGGCCAACACCAAGGGGAGGAGTGCGAACGCCGTCGCCTCACGCTGGCCCACTACCCCTCCTCGGCTTCGTCCTCGACGCTACCGGGGCTGGGCTCGACGACGCCGCCGAACCTGCGTTCACGGCGAACATAGTCGGCCACCGCCCGGACCAGGTGGAGAGCGGTGAAATCCGGCCAAAGCACCGGAGTGATGTACAGCTCCGTATAGGCGATCTGCCAGAGCAGGAAATTGGACACTCGCAGTTCGCCCGAGGTGCGGATGAGCAGGTCCGGATCGGGACAACCGGCTGTCTCCAGGTTGGCGCTCACCCAAGGCTCGTCAATGGACTGGGGGGTGAACCCGGCGGTGCGGGCGCGTTCCGCCACTCGCCGGCAGAGGTCGACGAGTTCGGCGCGGCCGGAGTAGTTGAGGGCGATCTGGAACAGCAGGCCGGAATTGGCTCGTGTGGCGTGGACGGCTCGCTGCAGGTCGCGCTGGATATCGGCCTCCAGCTCATGCAGGCGGCCGATGGGCCGAAAGCGGATGTTGCTCTCGGTCAGTGCCGTCAGCTCCTTCTGCAGATACTCTTTGAGGAGCGCCATAAGAGCGCGGATCTCCCAGCGGGGGCGCTTCCAGTTCTCGGTGGAAAAGGCGTACAGGGTCAACGCCTCGAGTTCGAGACGAGCAGCACCCTCGACCGCTTCTCGCACGGCGTGAATCCCTGCGCGGTGCCCCTCGACCCGCGGCAGGCCGCGCTGCTGCGCCCAACGCCCGTTCCCGTCCATGATGATGGCCACGTGCCTGGGGAGGGCAGAAGGATCGACTTGAGTGAGAAAGTCGCGCTCCGCGGTGCCGGGAAGGGCGAGTCGATCGAGGTCCTTCATGGGCCGAGGCAGTCTAGCACGCTTGCTCGAAGGGCAGCGGCAGGAGGGTGCGGCTCGCCTGACTTACCGTGCGCTCTTGCCACCGCGCCGGTAGACGACCCGCTCCAGGGTCAGACCGTAGGCAGGGGCTGTGGGGGCCGGTGTCCGTGCGCCGGCCCCGGCGAGCAGGAGCTCGACCCATTGGACGGGCTGCGCCCCCCGGCCAACTTCCAGCAATGCGCCCGCCAGCCGCCGCGCCATTCCCCGCAGAAAGCCGTCTGCGGCAAAGACCAGGTCGAG
Organism: Acidobacteriota bacterium; assembly: GCA_037444085.1. GTDB lineage: Bacteria > Acidobacteriota > Thermoanaerobaculia > Thermoanaerobaculales > Thermoanaerobaculaceae > CALEVZ01. Next base: position 14,395 of record JBBINC010000016.1, read on the forward strand.
GCGCCGCCCGCGCAGGAGGAGCCGGATTTCCTCCAAACTCCGCGCGGTTCCCCGCCGGCCGGTGCCGGTATGGCCGGCGCGGGCAAAACAGGTGAAGTCATGCGTACCGGCGAGAGCCCGCGCGGCCGCCCGCATGGCGGGCAGCTCCAGCGGGCCGGGAAGCAGCACGCGCCGATGGGCCTCCCAGGGGGCGAGGGGAACCCCCCAGGCGACGCGGTAGCGGTAGATCTTCCGCAAGGCGTCGCGCCGGGCGTGGAAGCTGCCGGGAACACGCCACACCCCGAGGACTCGCACGTCGCCGGGGAGCATGGTGTTGAGGACCGCCCTGAGGCCATGGTGCGGCAATTCCCGCGGTGGATCGAAGTGCGCCACTTGTCCTGCGGCGTGCACGCCGGAGTCGGTGCGGCCTGCGCCGATTACCGTGACGGGTTCCCCGAAGAGTCGCAGCAGCGCCCTTTCAAGTTCGCCTTGCACGGTGCGCCGGGCATTCTGGCGCTGCCAGCCAGCAAACCCCTGGCCCAGGTACGCAACGCGCACGGCCACTCGAGGTGATGTCGACACTCCTTCATTATCATCCCTCCTCTCTGTCCTCTACCCTTCGTTGTCGGCTCTGCAACCCGCCGGCACTCGTCGGTTGTGGTCGCCGCACGAAGCCCGTAGAATGCCCCCAGCAGGCAGGCGAAAGGGACGGTGATGAAGACCCTTCGTGATCTTTTTGAGCATGTTGTCGCCAACCATCCGCCACGGAAGGTGCTGCTCCGCATCCGCCACGGCAAGGGTTGGCACGAGTACACGGTGAAGGAATTCGAGAAGGCGACGCGGGAGCTGGCTGGCAAGCTGCATCGCGCCGGGGTGCGCCGCGGGGATCGCGTGGCGCTGTTCTGCGAGAACCGCCCCGAATGGCACATCATCGACTTCGCCTGCCACCTGCGTGGCGCCGTCTCGGTGCCGTTGTACGCCACGCTGCCGGCCCACCAGGTTCGCTATATCGCTGCTGACTCCGGCGCCGGGCTCGTCTTCGTCTCGGGTCGTCAAAGGGCCGCGGTGGCGCTCGAGGCCGCCTCCGATCTGAGCGGTGTGCGCGTGGTGGGAATCGACGAGAGCCTCGCCGACGGTCTTGAGTGCATCGCCGATCTCCCCAACCCTTCGAGACACGACCCGCCGCCCCACGTCGAGTTGACCGAAGATGATCTGGCGAGTCTCATCTATACCTCCGGCACGACTGGCGATCCCAAGGGCGTGATGCTGACCCACCGCAACTTCATCAATCAGGTCCTGACCATGGCGCCTCTGTATCCAATCACCGAGAAGGACATCAGCATGTCCTTCCTGCCCCTTTCGCACGTCTACGAGCGCACCGTGGACTACGTCTTCTTCAACGCTGGCACGCAGATCAACTACGTGGAGTCGATCGAGCGGGTTCCCACGCAGCTGACCGAGATCCGCCCGACGGTGATGGTCTCGGTACCTCGCCTGTACGAACGCTCCTACATCAAGATCATCGCCAAGATCCAGCAGGAGGGAGGGGCCAAGAAGCGGCTCTTCGAGTGGGCGATGCGGGTCGGGCGGAAGGTCAAGGAGGCGGAGTGGCGGGGACAGCGCCCAGGCGCCTTCGCCCGCGGCCAATATGCGGTGGCCAAGGCGCGTATCTTCTCCAAGATCCTCGAGCGACTCGGCGGCCGCCTGGCGTTCACCATCTCCGGCGGCGCGCCTCTCGCCCGCGAGGTCGCCGAGTTCTTCGACATCGTCGGGCTGCCGATCCTTCAAGGGTACGGCCTGACCGAGTCGTCGCCGGTGATCGCCGCCAACCGCCTCGATGCCAATCGTATCGGCTCGGTGGGGAAGGTGGCGCCGGGCTACGAGGTGCGTATCGCCGGCGACGGCGAGATCCTGGCGCGCGGCGCGAACATCATGAAGGGCTACTGGCGAAAGCCCGAGATGACCGCGGAAGTCATTGATGCCGAGGGGTTCTTGCATACCGGCGACGTGGGATACCTGGATGCCGACGGTTACCTGTTCATCACCGATCGCAAGAAGGACCTCATCGTCACTTCCGGCGGCAAGAACATCGCTCCCCAGCCGATCGAGGGGCGCCTGGGGGCGACCTCGTACATCGCGCAGTCGGTGGTCATCGGCGACAAGTACCCGTATCTCGTGGCGCTGATCGTGCCGAACTTCGAGAATCTCGAAGCGTACTTCACCGACCGTGGCATCAAGGGGCTTTCCCGCGACGAGATGGCCAGTCACCCCGACACCGAGAAGGCGATCGCCGACGCGCTGCGGTCGGTCAATCAGGAGCTCGCATTGCACGAGCGGGTGCGGCGTTTCGCCATCCTCTCACGGGAGTTTTCGATCGAAGAGGGCGAGTTGACGCCCACCATGAAGGTGAGGCGTCGCGTGGTGGGAGAACGTTATCGCGATCGCATCGAACAGATGTACCTGAAAACCCAGCGCGCGTCGGGCTATACGCTGGACGAGTGAGACGGCGACGACGACGGCTCGGGCCTTCCGTCGAGGATCGCGGCGACGGCATGCGGCTCCGCCAGGGAATCCAGCAAGGCGTCGGGTTTCAAGGCGGCCAGCGCTTCGCGCGGCGTCCATCCCGTGGCAACGGCAACGGCGCGCGCGCGTCCCGCCCGGGCGCAGCGGATGTCCGCCTCGGCATCGCCGACCACCACCGTTCGCTCGCCCGGAAAGCGCAGGCCGGTGGCCTCGAAGGCCCGTTTCCGGGCGATGGGCACCAGCAAATTGCGATCCTCGGCGTCGGAGCCGTACGCGCCGAAGAGGAACGCCCCCTCCAGGCCGGCCGCGCGCAGCTTGAGCGCCGCACCGCCGGCGATGTTCCCGGTGAGCAACCCCACGGTCGTCTGCGGCTGCGCGGCAAGCGCCGCAAGCAAAGAGCGAGCTCCTGGCAGCACCCGCACGCTCCCTGGGGTGAGCACTGCCTCGAGGTGCTGGAGGTACTTCGCCAGCGCCTGCTCCCGATACTCCTCGATGGCGGTGGCGGCAACGCCGCCGGCGGTCAGGAGCTCACGCATGATCTGCGGGTCGGTCTTGCCGGCAAAGGAGTAGCCGGAGGCCTCAGGGAGGAGACCGTAGGTTTCCTCCAGCGCCCGCAGCAGGGCCTGACCCGCGCGTCCCCCGGTGGAGATGAGCGTGCCGTCAATATCGAAGAGCACGAGTCGAGAACCACATGCCGCCATGCGCGGAGTGTAGCAGCCAGGCGAGGGGTTCTCGCGGGCGTGGTGGGGGCGGGGGAGCCCCGGCCGATTCCACAATTTGACACGTTGCCAGCACTTTCGTAGCATCAAGGCCGGCCGGAGGTGGCGCAACTCAGGTGCGCACGGGATTCAATACCGACATCGACTTCGAAGGCGTGACCTACCACGTGCAGACCGAAGACCGCCGCGGCGCCAATCCGCTCATCGAATCGCTGGTCTACGTCAAGGGTGAAATCCTGGCAGCCCGCCGCACGGCGTACCGCAACCTCATCGAGGCCGGAGCCGAGAGCCAGGCCGTGCAAGCGCTGATGGAGCGGCAACACTTTGTCATCGTCGAGGCGATTAGGCGCGGGCGGATTCACCTGCTCACCGAGCCGGAAACGAGCGACGAGAGCGATACCACCGCCAACCGCAGCCAGCGCCCGCTCCTCGCCGAGCCGTCGCCCGCAGCAGCTGTCGAAGCGACGGCGCGCAAGACCCTGGACGAAGTCATCGCCGAGTGGCTTGCCGAGCAAGAGCGGGCAGACGGCATCCGCCTGGACGTCGAGGGCGGAGAGCGCCTGCGCTTCGGGGGGACGTTTCCGCTCAAGGTAACCGTCCGCTCCGCACCGGGGGGCAGCCCGGTGGTCGGGGCGCACGTGCTCGTGCGTCTCCTGTCGACAGCCGGCAAGCCCATGGAGCTGGCCACCGGGAAAAGTGACGAAGGTGGGCGGCTGGAGGCCTCCGTCGCCATTCCCTCCCTCGATCGAGGGACCGGGCTGGTGGTGGTCTCGGCGCAGCACGGCAACGGCACGGACGAGGCCAAGTTCCTGGTCCAGCGTTAGACGACCTCTCCCTTGCCGTCACCTTGCGGCGGCCACGGTGTGCGCCGCGTGCGCGCAATCACCGGCGGCGAGGATTCGCGGCGGTGGTAGGGCTACGATTCCACCCGTCCGCGCAAGAACGCCTCGAGTCCGACACGGGCGATCTGCGGGTTCTCCCGCAGCCGGCGCACCGAGTATGGGTACCAGTGAGAGCCGAAGGGTACGTAAACGCGCAGCCGGTGGCCGGCCGAGGTGATGATGCGACGCAGCTGGGGGTCGACTCCCAGGAGCATCTGAAACTCGTAGCGGTCACGGGTCAGCGCCAGCCTCTGCACTAGGGCCAGCGACTGGCACACCAGCCATTCATCGTGGGTGGCGATGCCGACGTAGCTGCCGGAGGCCAGGAGGACCTCGAGGACATTGAGGAAGTTGTCCCGAATGATGTCACGCTCGGTATACGCGATCTCTCTCGGTTCAAGATAGATACCTTTGCAGAGGCGGACGTTGGTGCCTGTGGCGGCGAGGGTCACGGCGTCACCGAGGGTGCGGCGCAGCCGCGCCTGGAGCACCACGCCGGTGCGGTTCGGGAACTGCCTGTTGAGGAAGTGGTAGGTCCGCAACGTGGCATCCGTGGTGGGCGAGTCTTCCATGTCGATACAGACGAAGATGCCCCGCGAATTCGCCTTCTCGAGGATGGCGGCAATGCACTGGCGACAGAACTCCTCGTCGATGGCGAGGCCCATCTGAGTCGGCTTCAAGGAAATGTTGGCGTCGAGGGAATGCTCCTGGATGGCATCGAGCACGGACAGGTACTCGCTGACCGCGGCGCGGGCCAGGTCCCGGCTGGTGACGCTCTCGCCGAGCACGTCGATGGTGGCGCAGCATCCCTGGGAGGAGAGCTTCTTGACTGTCGCGACGGCATCGCCGAGCGTATCGCCGGCCACATAGCGGCGGGCGAAGAAACGAACCAGTGGCCGCGGGGTGATGGGAAGCGTGATGCGAAGGGCACGGTTGAACAGGCTCAAGGAATCCTCCCAGGGCGAGGCGTTCGTGCCACGGTGAGCAGCGACACCGTCGATGCGCCGGCGGCGTGGAGGGTGCGCGTGCAGGCGCGTGCGGTCGCCCCGGTGGTCAGGACGTCGTCCACCAGCAGGACGTGCCCGCGTACGGCGCGGCGGGCGGAGAACGTTCCCCGGGGCAGGGCCAACCTCTCGGTGCGGGTGCGCCCCGCCTGCGTTCCCCGGCGGCAGCGCCGCAACGCGGCAACCCGGCGATAGGAACCGAGCGACGCGAGGTGGCGGGCGAGCAGGTCCGCATGATCGAAGCCGCGGCGCAGCCGCCTGCCCCACCAGGCCGGTACCGGGACGACGGCATCCGGCGGGGGCCAGGGGAGCTGGTCAAGCCGCCGCTGCAGCAGTTCCGCCAGCGGGGACGCCAGCTCGTCGCGGCGGCCGTTCTTGAAGAGCAGGATGAGATCGCGCAGAGGACCCTCGTACGCGCCGGCGCTGGCTGCCAACTGCCAGGGGGGTGGATCCTGCCGGCAGGAAAGACATTCCCCGCGCTCGCCCGTTTCCTCGCCGCAGCGCGGACATGCTTCGTCCTCAACCGGTACGAGGCCGTCCCAGCACGTTCCGCACACACCGCTCCGGCTCGCTTTCACGGGCAGGGGGCGCCCGCACAGCGCGCACGAGGCGGGAAGGAATACGCGGGCGAGAACCTCGACGAGCGCCGCCATCGCGTCGAGATTGTAGCAAGCCAGTCACGCCGGGCGGTGCTCGTACTCGGGCGCGAGCGCCTATACTGTGCCCCGGGGAGGAACACCATGCGCAGGATGGCGCTCGTCGTGACTGTCGTAGCGATAGCCGGGATGGCCGGTCCGGCAGGGGCGCAGGTGGCGTGGCTGGGCGCCGCAGGAGGCGCGAGCTGGACATGGGACGGAGAGCGTTCCTCGCTGGTGCGGGGCGACGACCTAGCACTGAACCTCTTCGTCGGGATTCCGCTCGACCGAGACGCGCTGCTACGCCTGCGCGGCGCTGAGCTGCCGCTCGGTGGCAGTCACGGGGCGACCATGCGCGCGGTCGGCCTGGGCGTGGACTACTTTTTTCCCGGTGTGGTGGGCGAGGCACTGGTTTCCGCAGGGGTCGGCGGCTATCGCCTCAATCTGGCAGGACCTCAGCCGGCCGGGTCTGGCGATGAGAGCTGGGAGCTGGGCTGGTATCTTGGCGTCGGCGAGTGGTTTGCGCTCTCGCGCCGGACGCGACTTACGGTCGAACTGACGTGGGAGCGCACCCGACACCCCGGGAGCTTGACGATGGTGGCGGCGACCGCGGGGGTCGCCGTTTCTCTTTAGGTCCCGTGCCACACGTCGTTCTACGCGGGACCGCGGCCCTCGAGCGGGCCTGGCGTGAGCTGCCGCGAGGACCGTGGCGATGGGGTCGAGCGGTGGCGCGGGTGGAGGGGTGTTACCTGGCATCCGAGCACCAGGCGCTCCTGGTCGCCGGCGTGGTGGTGGAACTGGGGCGGCCTCTTCACCCGGTGGTCCTCATCACCCCACGGGGCGCGGCCACCGCCGTGCATCTTTGGCCAGCCGTAAGGGTGGAGCGGACCGAGGCGGTGCTCCGCTTTCTGGTCCAGGTGGCGATCGAGTTACGTTCCTTCGGGGCGGGCGACGTGGACGCCACGAACCTGGCCAAGTTGCTCCCGTGACAAGGTGGGGCCGGCCAACCTACGACGCCTCCCGCTCCACGGCGCGACGCTGCTCTTCGAGGGAGCGCTGCAGGTTGTCGAGCTGATCCTTGATCCCGCCGGCCGGCCCTCCCGGCAGAGGCGCTCGGCTGGCCAGCGCTTCGCGGGCCTCGGCGACCAACCGGCGCGCCTCGCCTCGGCGGGGATCATCAAGGGCACCGGTTGCTTCCAGGAGGGCATTGGCGGCGCTGCGCAGGCGAACCGCGGCGCGATACCAGCCGCTCCCCGGCGATGTCGCCTTTGCCCACCCGGCCGCCGTGGCAGCGGCGGCCTCCAGTTCGGCCGGCGGCAGGGTGCTGGTGCCTGCCAGCTCCTCCAGGCGATCGGCGAGGCGGGAGGCGCTGGGGGGGTCGAAGGGGATCGGAGTCACGCTCTCCTGCAGCGACGGAATGGCGCGAGTGGCGAGCGTCATGGTCCTCTTGGCGCTGCGGGCTTGCAGCGACAGAACCACGAGCATCGCGACGAGCAGCGCAACGAGTCCGAAGATCCACCTCATGCACTCTAGTCTACCCGACCAGACCGCCCTGATCGTACATTCCCGCGAGAGTGTGCGCCCCAGAGGCGTCACCTGCAGAGGACGTTGCGGGGCGAGCGGCGGCGGCGCGGAAGGACTGCACCCTGGCACGAAGCATGCTTCACCCTGAGGTGGAGGTGAGGCGATGACAAGGATCGTGGCAGCATCGGCGGTGGTCTGGGCGCTGGCCGCCGGCGCCCATGCCCGGGAATTGACCTCGGCGTACGCCGTCACCGCGGCCGCCAACGCGCCTGGCAAGCTGGGCACCGACTGGCACACCGATCTGACCCTGTACAACCCACAGCAGCACCCCGTCCCCGTCGTGCTGCATTTCCTCCCGTCAGGGCAGAGCAACAGCGGGCAGGTGCCCACCGTGACCTTCGAGCTGCTGCCCTGGGAGACTCTCAATCTCTGGGACGTGCTGGGACCGAAGGGTTTCAACGCGCGGGGCAAGACTGGCGCCTTGCTCGTCTACGCCGATGAGGACCGCATCACGTGCAGCGGCACGTCGTGCGAATTCGCCGTTTTTTCCCGCACTTACACGCTGGATCCCAAGGGAGGGCGGGGGGAATTCGGCCAGGCGTTTGCGGGCGTCGCCGCTCACCTGGGTCTGGACTGGTCGGTGATCGCCTACCTGCCGCAACTCACCAACAACGCCGACTTTCGCACCAACCTGGGGGTCGCATCGTGGACGCCGGCGTGGGTGAAAGTCCGGGTGGAATTGCAGGATGCATCAGGCTCCGTGATCCAGGCCAAGGACCACCTGGTGCCGCCCTTCGGCCACATTCAATGGCCCCTCGACCGCACCTTGACGGGTGGCACGGCGGCGGTGTTCATGGTTGGCGGACCCGCCGACGCCATGGTCTACCCGTACGCCTCGGTGGTGAACAACGTCTATGGGGACGCCGTGACCGTAGAGGCGCACCACACCAGCGTGGGGCTGAGCGCGCAGCGCGCCAGCACCGCTCGCACCGCGGCGGCGAGGGCGCGTCCGCTCGCCACTCCCGCTGCCGGCTTCGACGTGAACGAGTTCCGGGCCGCCACCGATCGCGATTGACCCCTCGTCGCGGGCGGAGGACACAGCGGCGCGGCGGGCATGCGAGGCGGCCGGGTGGTGTGTTGTATAGAATGCGCGGGTGGCTGGTCCCGACGCTGCAATGGCTCCCCACGACGTCCTGGTTGTGGCGGATAACGCTGCCAGGCTCAACGTCCTGACGGAAAGGGTCCGCCGCTCATTTCCACTGGCGCGCGTCACCGTGTCGGGGGGTGATGAGGTGACCGCCTCCCAGCTTGGAGGGGTTGGCGGGGGGGTCGTCATTCTCGACCACGCCGGCGACTCGAACCGGATGCGGGACCTGCTGGCGAGGTTGGCCGTGCGCCCCCACCCTGTCCGGCCGTATGTCTTGATCTGCTGCCGCGCCGAGGACGCCGTGACCCTCGATGACGTGCTGGCCAGCGGCGCCGGTGATTTTGTGATCGACGCCTGCTCGGATGCTGAGTTCGCCGCCCGCCTGCGCGCCGGCATTGCCCGGACGCACGCGATCCAGGGCGCGGTGGCGCGTGCGGAGGAGCTGGAGGAGCTTTCCTCTCGCCAGACCGATTTCCTCTCAGTCGTCTCCCACGAGATCCGCACCCCGCTGGCCGCGATTTTGTCCGCCGCCAACATCCTGGTGCGGTACGGGAGCCAGCGACCGGAGACGGTGGAGCGCTTTGGCCGGGTCATCCAGGAGGAGGGGCGGCGGCTCACGCGGCTGATCAACAACCTATTGGATCTGACTAAGATCGAGGCCGGGCAGGTGGAGTGGGAGGCCTCCAGGTTTCCCGTGGCCGAACTCGCCAGCCAGGCTCAGGACGCGTTCGCCGCGCTGGCGGGAGTACGGTCGGCGAAGCTGGAGGTGGTTATCGAGGAGGGCGTGGGGGAGATCATCGCCGATCGAGACAAGCTCATGCAGGTGCTGGTCAACCTCATCTCCAACGCTACCAAACACTCACCCGAGGGCGGCACGGTGTATGTTCGGGCGCGGCACGCCGGGCCAGGAAGGGTGCGGCTGGAGGTCGAGGATGAGGGGCCGGGCATCCCGGCCGGCGCCGAGGAGAGGATCTTCGAGCGTTTCCAGCAGCTGGACGTGGAGGACCGAAATCGAGGTACGGGCTTGGGGCTGACCATTTCCCGCCACATCGTCGCGCGGCATGGCGGACAGATCTGGGCGGAACCGGGGCGCCGGCGAGGCGCCCTCTTCCACGTCGAGTTGCCGGTCGATGGTCTTACGCGGAGCGGGCATGGTCCAGTTCGATAACCAGTACAGGCAGGTCAAGCTCAAGATCGTCTACTACGGTCCCGCCCTGGGAGGCAAGACGACGAGCCTGCAGTACATCCACCGCATCACCGATCCGCAGCGCCGCACCAAGCTGTACGCCCTCAACACGGCCTCCGACCGCACCCTGTTCTTTGACCTGCTGGGCATCGATCTCGGTCGCATCCGCGGCTACCGACTGACCTTGCAGCTCTACACGGTGCCTGGCCAGGTGCAGTACAACGCCACTCGTCGCGCCGTCCTGGCCGGTGCTGACGCCGTGGTGTTCGTGGCCGACTCCCAGCGCAGCCAGGCGAGTGCCAATCGCGAGAGCTTCGCCAATCTGTTCGACAACCTTGCCGCCAACAACCTCGACCCCGATTCCCTGCCGCTGGTGCTGCAATACAACAAGCGCGACCTGCCGGACGTGTTCGGGCGGGCCGAGCTGGAGGCGGAGCTCAATCGGCTTGGACGGCCCGCCTACGACACCGTCGCAACCACAGGCGATGGCATCATCGAGGCGTTTGCGGCAGTCACCGAAGCGACGGTGCGCAGCGTCGGCGAGCGACTTGGCATCGCCAGCCAGCCCGAAGCGGTGCGACGCTTGATCGACAACGTCCGCCTCGCCATGGACCCACTTCTCCCCGGGCGCCAGCCCGGCTCGGTCGAGGCCCCTACCGTGCTACGGCCCGCCTCGGCAGCGACGCACCTGGGGGGTGACGAGCTGGTCGCCGAGGCGGTGCGGGCCAACGTGGCGATGACCGATCTCAACGCGCAGCTGGATCGGCTCAGCCAGGAGCTGGCGCGTCGCGTCTCGCAGCTGCGGGCCGTGGCGGAGTTCACCCGCGCGGTGACCTTGACCGGCGCCCCGGAGGAGGTGGCCAGGGCCTTTCTGGAGCGGCTGCTGGTAGAACTGGGGGCGCCGTGTGGCTCGCTCGTCTTGCTGGGCGCGGGAGGGGAGCTGCTGGAGGTACAGCGGCGCGGGTTGGCAGACGATCCTCTCGCTCGCGCCGGCGGCGAGGGTTCGCCGGCAGCGCTCGTGCGGGATTCCAGACAGCCGTACGCGGTTCATATTCCCGACCTGGAACCGTCCCAGATCCTGGCCTCACCGTGGCTGGAGGAGATGTCGGGAATCGAACTGCAAAGCGGGCTGATGGTTCCCCTGGTTGCCCACGACCAGCTCCTCGGGTTGGCCACGGCCTACGCGGGAGCTGGTCGGGCGGCGTTCACCGAGGAGGAGATCGAACTGGCTGGCGTGTTCGCCGGAGTGGCCGGCACCGCCCTGGACGGGGCTCGTTCGTGGCGCCAGCTGGAAGATATGAATCGGTCTCTCGAGCAGCGGGTTCATGAGCGAACGCGGGAGTTGGCCCAGGCGCTGGAGCGCCAACGCTCACTGGCCGACCAGCTGGAGGTACGCAACGCTCAGCTTGAGGAGGCCAACCGCCAGCTCCAAGAGCTTGACCGGCTCAAGGGTGACCTGCTCCACCGGGTCGCGCACGAACTCAACACGCCCGTCACCTCAATCCGAACCGCCGCTCGAATCCTGTCGAAGTACAGCGAGCTGCCGGCCGAGAAGGCGGCCCGCTTCGTAGGGATCATCCAGCAGGACACGGAGCGCCTCACCGGCCTCATCGCCTCGGCGCTGGAGGCGGCCGTACTCGGGGTGGCGGCCGGGGCGGCTGACGCCAGAGTGGTGGGTATCACCGAGCTGTTCAAGAAGGTGCTGGCGCCTTTGCGGGGCGAACTCGGCGACCGAGCCATCAATCTGCAGGTCAGGGTCGCCTCAGGACTTGCCCAACTCCGCGGCGACGCCGCCCAGCTGGAAGCGGCTGTGCGGGCGGTTCTGAAGAACGCCATCGAGTTCAACCGGCCCGGCGGGTCGATCACCGTCACGGTGCGGCCGGTGCGGCGTGACGGGGGTGCCTTCGTGGAGATTCGGGTGGAGGATTCAGGCGTCGGAATTCCCGCAGACGACCTGCCCCACGTCTGCGACGCATTCTGGCAAGGCGGCAATGTGCTCACTGACAAGCCTCGAGGTCTAGGACTCGGGCTCGCGGTGGCTCGCCGGGTGGCCCGCAACCATGGTGGCGATCTCGAGGTCACGTCCGTGGGAGGTTCCGGAACCTCGGTAAGTCTGCTGTTCGCCGCGGGGGGCGGTGAGGCGGCGTGAGCGCCGCGTTGGCGGCGGCGAGTCCCGGATGCCGCGGGGCGCTGGTGTTGGTCGCGGATGACGAACCCAACATCCGGGAGACGATATCGTTCATCTTAGAGATGGAAGGATTCCAGGTGGCGTGTGCCGAGGACGGCGAGGACGCCTGGGAGAAGATCGTCTCGCTCCGCCCCCGGGTGGTGCTCCTGGACGCCATGATGCCGCGCCTGGACGGCTTCTCGGTCTGCCGCCGCGTGCGCGCCGGGCAAGCCACCGCCGGGGTGCGCATCATCATGGTCACGGCGCTCGGACAGCGCGCCGATCGTGAGCGGGCGCTGGCCGCAGGAGCCGATCGGTACCTGGCGAAGCCCTTTGATGAGGAGGAGCTGCTGCAGGCCATCCGGGAATTGCTCGCCCACTCGCGGGAGCAGTGACCGCCGTCGGCACTACGATGAGTGCCAAGAGGCAATCGGCTGAGTGCCGGGTGCTGCCTGGTGGTTGCTGTCCTGCCGCCGGAGGCACGTGAGCTCGTGATGCGGCTGGCGCCGGATCGGCCTACTTTTCTGGGAAGATCGCGGCGGGGCCATCCCCGCCTCGCTGGAGGGACCGATGGGAGATCTCCTGGTGCTCACCTCGCAGCCGGCGCTGCCACTGTACGACGAATTGCGCCGCGCCGCGGTCGCCGCCGGAAGGCCGCTGGCGGTCGTCGACGCGACCGCCGCGGTAGCACGGGCCTGGCCCCCCGCCGTGTGGGTCGCGGGTGAACCCGTGCACGAGGCGTCAGCGCTCCTGCCCCGGGTCGGGAACTGGCGGCCGGACTCGACGCTGGCGGTGCTGGAGACGCTTGAAGCGGCCGGGGTGGCGAGTCTCAACACGGCCACGGCGGTGCGCCTGGGCCGCGACCACTGGCGCACGGTTCAGGCGCTGGCGGCCGCTGGGGTGCCGTGCCCGGAGACCATCGCGGGCAGTGAGCCCGAGCGGCTGCTCGAGGGCGCCGGGGCGCTCGGCTACCCCTGCATCGTCAAGCAGCGGCGCTCGCGGCAGGGCGTAGGTGTCATCAAGTGCAGCGACGAGGCGACGCTGGCGGCCGTTCTGGACTCCCTCTGGAGGGTGGGCGACGAGGTGATCGTACAGCGGTTCTGTCCTCCCGGGGGGGTGAGCGTCCGGGTCCTGGTGCTCGGCGGGGCCGTGTTGGGCGCCACCCGCCACACCGCCGCCGCCGAGGAATTTCGCAGCAACGCGGCGCGCGGCGGTAGAGTCGAATCATTTGCGCTGCCAGACTCTCTGGCCGCCCTGGCGCTCGGCGCCGCGGCCGCGGCGGGCCTCGGGTTCTGCGGCGTCGACCTGCTCCCCGACGGCGAGCGCTGGACGGTGTGTGAGGTCAACCCAACGCCGGGCTGGGCGCACTTCGCGCGCGCCACCGGGGTCGACGTCGCCGGGCGGGTGGTCGCCTCGCTCGGCCAGCTTGGAGCAAGTGCATGAACCCCTATCGTCTCAGCGGTCAGGTTCGGCTGAAGCGGGGCCGCGAGGCATCGCTGGCCCGACGCCATCCGTGGGTGTATCGGGGAGCGCTGGCAGAGTCGACCTGTTCCACCGGCGCCGTGGAAGTGCGCAGTTGGGATGGTACCCGTCTGGGCGTGGCGCTGGCCGGAGAGCCGGGCCGCTCGCTGGCGTTGCGCATCGTGGCCTGGGGTGAGGAGCCGTGGTCGCCCGACGCCTTGCGCGCCCGGCTTGGGCGAGCCGCCGCCCGGCGGGCGCGGCTCGGCCTCGATGGCGACGCGTATCGGCTCGTGCATGCCGAGGGAGATGCTCTTCCCGGCCTGGTAATCGATCGCTACGGCAGCTGGGCGGTGATCGAGCCGTTCATGCCCGCCTGGGACGAGTACCTCGCCGACATCGCCTCGTTCCTGCACGCCGGCCACCGGATGGAGGGGGTGGTGGTGCGCCGGGGGCAGCGTGTCGAACCTCTGCTCGGCGATCTGCCTGAAACCCCGGTGGTAGTGCTGGAGGGGAGGTGGAAACTGCTCGCGGACCTGAAGGGCGGACAGAAGACGGGGTTGTTCTTGGACCAACGCGACAATCGCCGGGTCATCGCCGGACTCTCCAGCGCTCGATCGGTACTCAACCTCTTCTCGTACAGCGGTGGTTTCGCCGTCGCGGCTCTTCTCGGTGGCGCCGCTCGCGTGATCAACGTGGACAGCTCCGCGCGAGCCCTCGCGCTGGCGCGAAGGACCTACCGCGTCAACGATCTGCCCGTGTCCGACGACGACTTCGTCTGCGGCGACGCCTTCCATGTCACCTCCGAGCTGCACTCGGCGGGGGCGCGCTTCGATCTGGTGATCGTCGATCCGCCGGCCTTCGTCACGAACCGCGCGCGCCTCGCCGCCGGGTTGCGCGGCTATCGCGAGATCAATCGGCTCGCCCTGCACCTCGCGGCGCCGGAGGCGCTCCTTCTCACCTGCTCGTGCTCGGCTCTGGTCAGCGAGCAACTGTTCGCCGAGACGCTCCTCACCGCCGCATTGGAGGCCGGCCGGCGCCTGGCGATTCTGGAGCGCCGCGGCGCCGGCTGGGACCATCCTGTGTCCCTCTTCTGTCCCGAGCCACGCCACCTCAAGGCGTGGCTGTGCTGCCTCGACTAGCGCGCCGCGCGGACGCTGCGTCTGGTGCCGGCCCTGGCTGGCGGCGGCGGGGCGGCCCTTGCAATTTTCTCGGCGATCGCGTATAAAGTAGGCGGCTGCTTTCGATGAGAAAGTGGGACCCAGGGTCCCACTTTTTTTTCGAGCGGCTTCACTCCGGCGGCCGGGGTGAGCCGGCATGAGGAGGTGCATGGCCCGCTTGACAGAGGAACTGCTCGCTCGGCTTCATCGTCTCGCCAGGAGCGAGGGGGTGGAGCTGGTGGCGGTGGAGGTGGGGGGAACCGCTCGCCGGCCGCGGGTGTGTCTTGTCCTGGATCGCCAGCAGGGCGGCGTCACCCTGCACGACTGCGAGGTCATCTCCCGCCAGGCGAGTCTGTTGTTCGACGAGGCCGATCCCTTTCCGGGTCCCTACACCCTCGAGGTGTCGTCGCCAGGACTCGATCGAAAACTCTACGACGCGCACGACTACGAGCGGTTCGGCGGCCGCGCGGTGCGGCTGCGGCTGCGGCCGGGAGCGGGGAGGAGGCGAGCCGTGGAAGGGTTTCTGTTGCGGCTGGAGGGCGGCTGCGTGCACCTCCGCACCCCCGGCGGCGAGGACATCTCGATTGCGGCGGCGGAGGTCTTTGAGACGAGGTTGAATCCTCTCCTCGAGGAGCGAGTCGCCGCGCAGGCGGCGCGTGCAGGCGGTCGCCGGCGCGACCGCGGTACAACGAAGAGGGCATAGACGATGAAGGTGGAGCTGGGCAACTTAATCCGGCAGGTCTCCCACGAACGGGAGATCGAGCCCGAGCGGCTGGTGGCCGCCCTTGAGGAGGCGATCTCCCAGGCCGCGCGCAAACGCTTTCGGGAGAGGGGTGTGCGGACGCGCATCGACCTCGACAACGGCGAGCTGACGTGCATTCGCGTGCGGCAGGTGGTGGCCACGCCGGAGGAGATCATCGACGACACCGGCGAGGTGACTCTCGAGGCGGCGCGAACCACGCACCCCACCGCCGAGGTTGGCGATGAGATCGTGCTGGGGGAGCTGGACACCTCTCAACTCGGGCGTATCGCCGCGCAGGCGGCGCGACAGATGCTCTTTCAGCGCGTCCGCGAGGCGGAGCGGGACAACATCTACAACGAGTTCATCGGCAAGGTCGGCGAGCTCGTCAACGGCATCGTCAAGCGCTTCGAGCACGGCGGCATCGTCGTCGAGCTGGGCCGCACCGAGGGCATGGTGCCGCGGGCTCATCAGGTCCGCCACGAGCGTTACAGCCAGGGCGACCGCATCCGCGCGGTGATCGTCGATGTCACCAAGGATGCCAACCGCCCCCAGGTCATCCTGTCGCGGACTGCCCCTCAACTCCTCATCAAGCTTCTGGAGATGGAGGTGCCCGAGATCTACGACGGGACGGTGATGATCCGCGGGTGTGTGCGGGAGCCGGGGGAGCGAGCCAAGGTGGCGGTCTCGTCCCGGGATCGCGACGTCGATCCGGTGGGCGCCTGCGTCGGCATGAAGGGTTCCCGGGTGCAGGCGATCATGCGCGAACTCAAAGGGGAGAAGGTGGACATCATTCCCTACTCCCCCGATCTCGTGAGTTTCGCCCAGAACGCCCTGGCGCCCGCCAAGATCAACCGTGTGGCGCTGCGCGAGAACGTCATTCGGACCCCCATCGTCGATACCGACGGCAGCCCGGCCCTGGACGAGTCCGGAGAGCCACTGGTGGTCACCCGCGCCGAGACGGTGCTCGATGTGATCGTCTCCGACGAGCAACTCTCGCTCGCCATCGGCAAGCGCGGCCAGAACGTACGCCTTGCCTCACGCCTGCTCAACAGCCGCATCGAGATCAAGAGCGAGGAGGCGGTGAAGGACGAAGTGGCGGCTGCCCTCGCCGCCATGCTCCGTCAGGTCGAGGGAGTGGCGGAGGACATCGAGCCGGAGGAGCACGCGGTGGAGCTTGACTACGACTCCCACCTGCCCCTCGAGGATGTGCCGGCGGTGACCGAGCGCCTGCGCGAGCGGTTGATGGAGCACGGCATCGCCCACGCTGGCGCGCTTGCCGCCGCCGACCCCGCCAAGCTGATGGAGATTCCGGGCATCGGACCTCACACCGCGGCCAAGCTCATCGAAGCCGCGGCTGGAGCGCTGGCCGCCCAGGTGAGCGAGGAGTAACGCATGCCGCAGATGTTCCGTGTCGGCGATCTTGCCCAGCAGATGGGCGTTTCCGTGGACGAGCTGATCTTCAAGCTGCGCTCCATCGGCGTCGAAGTGGGCAACGCCAACGATACCCTCGATCTGTCCACCGTGCGGGCGATCATCACCGGGGAGACGCTGCAGCGCCGGCCGCGCGAGGTGATCGTGCGCCGCGACGCGGCACCCGTTGAGGAAGCGCGCCAGCTCTCGACTCCCGCTCTCGAGCGCCTGCGGCGCAAGCGCCCCGCCAGGCGGATGCAGGGGGAGGAAGTCCCGGATCAGGTGCCCAACCTCGAGGCCATGACCCTGCCGGCCTCCGCCCCGAAGCCGCGTGCTGTGGCGCCTGCAGCCCCTGCGGGGGTGGAGGAAGGCCGTGAGCCGGCGGCAACCTTTCCCGAGCCCGGCGAGCGGATCCCGGAGGCGCCGCCCGCTGCCGAGCAGATTGCAGCTGAGCAGATCGCAGCTGAGCGGATCGCGGCTGGGCAGATTGCTGCCGAGGCGGAGGCTGTCGATGCGGGACCCGGAGAGGGCGCTGCCGTCGAACCTCTGCCTGAGCCCACCGCGGCCGTGATGGTGCCGGCTGCCGTCGCGGCGGCAGAAGTTGGTGAGCCCGCGGAGGGCTTGGCACCGGCTGCACCACCGGCCAGGGAGGGCGGGCAGCAACCGGTCCTAGCCGAGGCAGCCTCGCCGGAGCCGCAGCCCGGCGCAGCGACTGCCGAGGCGCCAAAGGCGGCCGCGACGGAGGCGCAAGCCAAGGCGAAACCCGGAAAGAAGAAGGCGGCGCGGACGCCGCTGGAGTCGCAGCTGCGCGAACTCTCTGATGACGAGGTTAAACAGAGGGTGCTGGCCGCCAAGCAGGCGGCCGCCAAGCCGGCGGCCCCGGCCCCCGCCGCACGCCCGGCGAGGGGGAAGGCGTCGCGCAAGGCCAAGTCGGCCGCCGATGCGGACGAGATTCGCGACTTGCTCGCCAAGTTCGAAGAGTCGCGCGTTCGCGTCGCCGACGCGGCGCCGGTCCAGGCGCGCCCCATCACGCCCGCAGGAAGGCAGCGACCGCAGCGGGCCCGACGGCCGCGCAGCGAGGCGCCGGTTGCGGCTCGAGCCGTCACTCTGGAATTCCGCGACGGGAAGAGGCCGGATGGGCCCATCTACCTCTCGGAGGCTCTCACCGTTCGGGAACTGGCGGAGAAGCTCAACGTCCTCGTCAAGGATCTGATGGCCTATCTGATCTCCAAGAAGATCCTGGTCACCGCCAACCAGACGCTGCCGCAAGACCTGGCGGAGGAGATCTGCGCGGAACTCGACGTCGAGGCAATGGGGGTGACATTCGAAGAGGAGATCGATCTGGAGCAGGAGGAGACCGCCGCTGCCACCGGTGCGCAGAGCCATCGCCCTCCGGTGGTGACCGTCATGGGCCACGTCGACCACGGCAAGACCTCGCTTCTCGACGCCATCCGCTCCACCCGCGTCGCCGCTGGCGAGGCGGGGGGCATCACCCAACACGTCGGCGCCTCTCGGATCGAGCACGCCGGCAAGGCTGTCGTGTTCATCGATACCCCGGGCCATGAGGCGTTTACGCAGATGCGCGCCCGCGGCGCCAGGGTCACCGACATGGTGGTGCTGGTGGTGGCCGCGGACGATGGGGTGATGCCCCAGACCATCGAGGCGATCAACCACGCGAGGGCGGGCCGCGTGCCGATCATCGTCGCCATCAACAAGATCGACAAGCCCAATGCGAACATCGACCGGGTCAAGAAAGAGCTGGCGGGCCAGGGGGTGTTGGTGGAGGGGTGGGGCGGGGACACGCCGGTGGTGGAGGTTTCGGCGCTCAAACGCCAGGGCATCGGTGATCTCCTGGAAGTGATCCTGCTGGTGGCGGAAATGGCGGATCTCAAGGCCGCCATCGAGGGACCGGCCCGCGGCACGGTGCTGGAGGCGCGACGGGATCGCGGGCGCGGTGTGGTCGCAACGGTTCTCGTGCAACAGGGAGCGCTCTCGTCTGGCGACTACTTCTTCGCCGGCGCGTCGCACGGTCGGGTGCGGGCGATGGTGGACACGAGCCGCAAGCCGGTGCGCCAGGCGCTGCCCTCGGACGCGGTGGAGATCATGGGATTCGACGATCTGCCCGAGGCCGGCGACACCTTCCAGGTCGTGGAGTCGGAGGCGCGCGCCCGCGAGGTCGCCGGCTACCGCCAGGCGAAGCAGCGCGAGGAGCAGATGGCGACCTCGCGCAAGGTGAGCCTGGAAGGGCTCATGGACAAGATTCGCGCCGACGAGGTGAAGGCGCTGAACATCGTTCTCAAGGCGGATGTTCAGGGTTCGGTGGAGGTCTTGCGGGACACCCTCTCGCGGCTCTCGACGCCGGAGGTGGGCGTCAACGTGTTGCACGCGTCGGCGGGCGCGGTCACCATCAATGATGTCCTGCTGGCGTCCGCTTCCAACGCCGTGGTGATCGGGTTCAACGTCCGCCCCGAACGCTCCGCCAAGGAACTCGCGGAACGCGAGAGCGTCGATGTCAGACTCTACTCGGTGATCTATCACCTCAGCGAGGACATCCAGAAGGCCATGGTGGGCATGCTCGCCCCCACCTTCCGCGAGGAGGAACTCGGACGCGCGGAGGTGCGCGAAGTGTTCCACGTCAGCCGCGTGGGGACGATCGCCGGCTGCATGGTGGTCGAAGGCGCGATTCCGCGCAACGCCAAGGTGCGCCTGCTGCGCGACAACGTCGTCGTCTGGGAGGGCAGTCTGGCCTCCCTCAAGCGGTTCAAGGACGACGCGGCCGAGGTCAAGCACGGCTTCGAGTGCGGCATCGGCCTGGAACGCTATCAGGACATCAAGCTCGGCGACGTGATCGAGGCCTACCGCGTCGTCGAGGTGGCGCGCGAGTTGGCCAAGGAGGCGTGATGCGCCGGTCCGCCGCAGCGGCCGGAGGGCGGGGCCTTTCTCGCACCGACCCGGGTGGAGCGGAATGGGGAGTGGTGCTGTGACCGGGCGTGCCTCGCTGTTCGTGGCGTTGGGGGAGGTGGAGCTGCACTTCCCCGGGGCGCGCTCTCTCAAGGACAAGCGGCACGACCTCAGGTCGCTGGTCGACCGCCTGCGCGCCCGCTGCACCGTGCTGATCGTCGAGAGCGACCATCAGGAGCTGCACCAGCGGGCAGGTCTGGCGCTCTCCTCGCTGGCCAGCGACGCGGGCGCGGCCCGCGCCATCGTGGCGCGCGCTCTCGACCACCTCCACTCGAGTTTCCCAGGGGTGGTGCTGGACGAGCGCATCAACGTGGTGCAGGTGCGGTGATGCTCGCATTGCGCGCTTGCCCGGATCCCGCAACGCCCTGCATGAAGCAGCCTCGACAGGCGCTCGGAAGAACGCATGCGTGATCCCGCCCTGCGCCGCGCCCGACTCGCCCATGCCATCCGGGAAGTGCTGTCCGAACTTCTGCTCACCGAGGTGAAGGACCCGCGCCTGGCGGGGGTGGTGATCTCGGAGGTCGAGCTGTCCCGCGATCTCAAGCTGGCACGGGCCTACTTCTCGCTGATCGGCGAGGGCGAACGCGAGCGCCAGGCCGCCGATGGCCTGGCGCAGGCGAGGCAGTACCTTCGCCGCGAAGTGGGCAGGAGACTGAAGATTCACAACGCGCCCGATCTGGCTTTCCAGCGCGACCGCGGGTACGAACGCGCCGATCACATGGACCGACTGCTCGCCGGCCTGCGTTCCGCCGGGTCCGCGTCCGATCGCGGCGAGGATGCGGACGGCGATGGTTGAGGTCACCCGCGACGCCGGACGTGCGGTGATGCGCCTGCGCCAAGCTCGGCGCATCCTCATCACCTCCCACTCCTCGCCGGATGGTGACTCTCTCGGCTCGGCGCTGGCGGTGCGGGAACTGGCGCGGACACTGGGAGTCGAGGCACACATCGTGCAGCGCGACCCCCACCCGGCCTCGCTGGGCTTCCTCCCCGGGATCGAGGCGGTGGAGCTGGCCGCCAAGATCTCCCCAGGCGACGTGGAAGCCTCTGATCTCGCCGTGGTGCTGGAGTGTCCGGGCATCACCCGTCCGGGTCTGGAGGGGTTGGAGCGCTTGCGCATCCTCAACATCGATCATCACCTGGAGAACGAGCGCTACGGTGAACTCAACTACCTCGACGAGGAAGCGCCGGCGGTAGGAGAGATGGTGCTGCGCATGGCCGAAGCGGCCGGGGTGCCGGTCTCGCCCGCCATGGCGACCTGTCTCTATACGGCGCTGGTCACCGATACCGGCGATTTTCGCTACTCCAACGCGACGCCGCGCGCCTTCGAGGCGGCACGCCGCCTGGTCGCCGCCGGTGCCGAGCCGCACCTCATCGCCGACGCGCTGTGGAACCAGACTCCCTCGCGCATCGTCCGCCTTACCGCCGAGGTGCTGGCGACTCTCGAGCTGCACGCCGGCGGGCGTCTCGCCCTGATCACCTGCGATGTCGGCATGCTCGCTCGCGCCGGCGCCCGTCCCGAGGACACGGAGAACCTCATCAACACCCCGCGGACCATCGCCGGCGTGGAGGTGGCGGTGCTGCTCAAGGCGTTCACCCCGGGTGTGATCCGCGCCTCGCTGCGCTCCCGGGGCGAGGTTGACGTGCAAGGCGTGGCGGCGCGGTTTGGCGGGGGAGGGCACCGCAACGCGGCCGGGTGCACCGTCACCCGGCCCCTGCGCGAGGCGCGGCGGGCGCTCCTCGACCTCCTCGTGCCACTTCTGGAGACGCGATGAACCTCTCTCGTCATGGACTCCTCCTGGTGGATAAGCCCGCTGGCCCGACGTCCCACGACGTTGTGGAGGCGGCGCGGCGCGCCTTGAGGGAGCGCCGTATCGGCCACACCGGCACCCTCGACCCGGCGGCGACCGGGCTGCTGCTCCTCTGCGTTGGCCGCGCCACCCGCCTGCAGCACTACCTGCTGAGCTGGACCAAGACCTACTGCGGCGAGATTCGCCTCGGCTGGGCGACGACCACCTACGACGTGGAGGGGGAGCTTCTCGGCGAGCCGGCGCCGGTGCCGGCGCTCGACGATCAAAAGCTCGCCGCTCTCGCGGTGCGGTTTGGAGGGGAGCTGGACCAGCTCCCCCCCCCGTACTCGGCCAAGAAGACGGGGGGCAAGAAGTTCTACGAATTGGCGCGCGCCGGCGAGGAGGTCCCGCTGGAGCCCAAGCGCGTGAGAATCCACGAGATCGTGCTGCAGAGGAAGGATAACGAGCACATCGCCTTCGAGGTGACCTGCTCGTCCGGAACCTACCTGCGCTCGCTCGCCCACGATATCGGTCGAATCCTGGGGTGCGGCGGCCATCTTGCCTCTCTGCGGCGCCTGCGCGTCGGCCCCTGGCACGTGTCCCGTGCCGTACCCGCGGAGGTGCTGGCCAACCGCCCGCGGGACATCTCCGATGAGTCTTTCGTTTCCCTTTCCGAGGCGGCGCTGCCATTTCCGGCCGTGGTACTCAATCCGGTCGCGGCCAGCCACTTCTGTCACGGCCAGGACGTGGTCGTGCGCGAAGCCGAAGGGGATTTCGTCGCCGGCAAGGAGGTGGTGGTGCGCGACCGCGACGGCGGTCTGGTAGGCGTCGGCGTGGCGCTTGCGTACCTGCCCCGGGCGCGCACCTTGAACCTGGCGCCGCGGGCGGTCCTCGCACCTCCGGTTGAAGCGCGGCGGCAGCCGTGATACCCTACGCGTCCTCCTCGCGCCACCGGGAGGACGTTGGAGCGATGAAAAGATGACTGAACGCGAGTACCAGGAAGCGAAGGATAAGGTGATCGCCGAGTACCGGCGTCATGACCACGACACCGGATCTCCCGAGGTTCAGGTGGCCCTCTTGACGAGGCGCATCGCATACCTGACCGACCACTTCAAGGTCCATGCCAAGGACCACCACTCTCGCCGTGGCCTTTTGATGATGGTCGGCCAGCGCCGGCGCCTGCTGGAGTACCTTCGGCAGAAGGATGTCAGCCGGTATCGCGCACTCATCGAGCGTCTCGGCCTGCGCCGCTAGCAATCCCGGTTCGACCGACAGAACCGATCACGAGGAGCCAAATGGTCGTCACAGAAACAGTCGAGCTGCAAGGGAGATCCCTCCAGCTTGAAACGGGAAGACTCGCCAGGCAGGCCAACGGCGCCTGCTTGGTCCGTTTCGGGGAGACTCTCGTCCTGGTCACCGCTTGCTTCCAGCAGTCCTCGCGTGAAGGGATCGATTTTCTGCCCCTGACCGTCGACTACCGGGAGTACTCCTCGGCGGGAGGCCGCATCCCGGGCGGTTGGTTCAAGCGCGAGAGCCGTCCCACCGAGAAGGAGATCCTCACCTGCCGGCTGATCGATCGCCCGCTGCGGCCGCTGTTCCCCAAGGGGTACACGCTGGAGACGCAGATCATCGGCACGGTGTTTTCGGCTGACGGCATCAACGATCCGGACGTGCTGGCGATCAACGGCGCGTCGGCGGCGCTGGCCATCTCGGACTGCGCCTTCGACAACCCGATCGGGGCGGTGCGCGTCGGCCAGGTGGACGGCGAGTTGATCGTCAACCCGACGCACAAGCAGCGCGAGACTGCGACGCTGGAGATCATGGTGGCGGGGTCCGCCGACGCCGTGGTGATGGTCGAGGCAGGGGCGCGAGGCGTCAGCGAAGGCATCATCCTCGATGCCATCGACCTGGCGCACGGTGAGATCAGGCGCATCATCGAGGCCATCCGGCGGTTGCAGGCGCGCGCCGGCAAGCCGAAGCAGACCGTGATTCCGCCCGAGCCGCCGTGGCCGGCCGAGTTTGCTGCGGGGATCCAGGCACGATGGTCGGGTCCCCTCGGCGAGGCTCTCCACACCCGCGGCAAGCTCGCCCAGTACGCCGCCATCGACAAGGTTGAGGAGGACGCCCTCGCCGCGCTGGCCGACGACGATCGCGCCGAGCGCGGCCCATGGGTCAAGGCGATCCTCCACGACATGGTCAAGCGCCAGTTCCGTACGGCCATCCTCGAACACGGCGAACGTCTTGACGGTCGCGCCTTCGACGAGGTTCGTGCCATCACCGCCGAGGTCGGGCTGTTGCCACGCACCCACGGGTCGGCGCTGTTCACCCGGGGCGAGACCCAGGCGCTGGTCACCTGCACCCTGGGCACCTCGGAGGACGCGCAGACCATCGAGGCGCTGGAGGGCGAGAGCGAGCAGCGTTTCCTGCTGCACTACAACTTCCCGCCGTTCTCGGTCGGCGAGGTGCGGTTTCTCCGGTCACCCGGGCGCCGGGAGATCGGCCACGGCGTGCTGGCGCGCCGGGCGCTGACACCCATCCTTCCGGATGCCAAGGACTTCCCCTACATTCTCCGGATCGTGTCGGAGATCTTAGAGTCCAACGGTTCGTCGTCCATGGCGACGGTGTGCGGCGGGACGCTGGCGCTCATGGACGCCGGAGTGCCGATCAGTTCACCGGTAGCCGGGATCGCCATGGGGCTGGTGTCGGACGGGACCACCTTCGCGGTGCTCTCCGACATCGCCGGCCAGGAGGACCACTACGGCGAGATGGACTTCAAGGTGGCGGGCACCCGCGACGGGGTGACGGCACTGCAGATGGACATCAAGATCGCCGGGCTGCCCCGCGACGTCATGGAGCGGGCGCTGGAGCAGGCCCGCCGCGGGCGGCTGCACATCCTCGCCGCCATGGAGCAGGCGATCGGCGCCCCCCGCGACGACATCTCGGTGTACGCGCCGCGCATCGTCACCGTGCACATCCACCCCGACAAGATCCGCGACGTCATCGGACCGGGCGGCAAGACCATCCGGGCGATCCAGGAGCAGACCGGCGCCCGCATCAACATCGAGGACGACGGCCGGGTAGAGATCGCCACCGCCGACGGCGCCGCCGCCCAGAAGGCCATCCAGATCATCGAGGGCCTCACCCGGCGGCCGCAGGTCGGCGAGATCTTCGACGGCACCGTGCGGCGCATCGAAGCGTACGGCGCCTTCGTCGAGCTGCTGCCCAACCTCGACGGCCTGCTGCACGTCTCCGAGTGGGCGTGGGAGCGCACCCGCGAGATGGCCGAGGTGGTGAAACTGGGCGACGTCGTCAAGGTGAAGATCATCGGCATCGACGCCAACGACCGCGTCAAGCTCTCCCGCCGCGCCCTGCTGCCGCCCCCCGAACGCGGCGAGGGCGACGAGGCGGCGTCGCAGGAGGAGGGCGGCGAGCAGCCACGCCGCGACCGCGCGGGCTTCCGCGGCGGCGATCGCCGCGAGGGCGGCCGTCCCCCGCGCCGGGACGGGGATCGCCCGCCGCGCCGGGACTGGGATCGCCGCCCGCGCCGCGACGGCAACCGGTAGAGCGACCCTCCGCCGCACCCGTTGGTGGATGGGGATCCGCTCCCGGCAGCGGTCTGGAGGGGGTGCCCCTGCAGCGTCGGCTGCCGGCGCCCTGCCGCCGCTTCGGGGCGACGACATCCCACCGACCGTTCCCGGGTACGGACACAGCCACGGTCCCGGACACCGACACGGACACCGACACGGGGACCGACACAGTCACGGACACGGTCCCGG